>CALZCR010000022.1 GCA_945631445.1 uncultured Corynebacterium sp.
CGGGTGCGGCGGTTTTCTCTTCTGCGGCGTCAGCGTCACCGGCTGCGGGCGGGGCCGTCGTTGTGGCAGACTCGGGGCAACCGTGCCCGAATGTATAATTTGCAGCCGGGCGCATAAACGTTATACTGGCGGGCATGACGATCAAGGTAGCTGTAGCTGGTGCCACGGGATATGCGGGCGGAGAAATTCTGCGTCTGCTCCTCAACCACCCGAAATATCTCTCCGGCGAGCTCGAAATCGGCGCTCTGACCGGACACTCCAACGCAGGACAGCAGGTCAGCGAGCTCATGGGCCACCTGCCGCAGCTGGCGGACCGTGTCATCGAAGACACCACCGTCGAAGTCCTGTCCGGCCATGACGTCGTCTTTCTGGGGCTGCCCCACGGGCACTCCGCCGAAATCGGCCGGCAGCTGCCCGATGAGACCCTCGTCATCGATTGCGCGGCGGATTTCCGCCTCACCGATCCCGCCGCCTGGGAGAAGTACTACGGCAGCGAACACGCCGGTTTCTGGCCCTACGGCATCCCGGAGATGCCCGGCCACCGGGAAGAGATCGCCGAAGCCCGGCGCATCGCGGTCCCCGGCTGCTTCCCCACGGGATCCACCCTGGCTCTGCTGCCCGCCGTCGCCGGCGGGCTCATCGTCCCGGACGTCTCGATCACGGCCATCACGGGCGTCTCCGGCGCCGGCAAGAAGGGGTCCGTGGCCATGCTCGGCGCGGAAACGATGGGCTCGCTCAAGGCCTACAACACCGCCGGCAAGCACCGCCACACCCCGGAAATGGCGCAGAACCTGTCCAAGTACACCGACGCCGAGGTCAACATCAGCTTCACCCCGGTGCTGGCCCCGCTGCCGCGCGGCATCCTCACCACCGCCGTCGCCCCCTTAGTGGGCGGCGTCACCCAAGACGTCGCCACCAAGACCTACCGGGCCTTCTACGAGAACGAGCCTTTCGTGCACCTGCTGCCGGAAGGCCAGCAGCCGCAGACCCAGCACGTCGTCGGCTCAAACATGTGCCACATCCAGGTCGAGGTCGACGAGCAGGCGGGCAAACTCCTGCTGACCTCCGCCCTCGACAACCTGACCAAGGGCACCGGCGGCGCTGCCGTGCAGTGCATGAACATCGCCCTCGACTACCCCGAAACCGACGGACTGCCGCTCGCCGCGGTCGCTCCCTAAACCGTCTGGAGACCACCACGATGAGCACAGGAATCACCGCTCCGGCAGGCTTCACCGCCGCCGCCACCGCCGCGCAGATCAAGCACTCCGGCAAACTCGACATGGCGCTCGTCGTCAACGACGGCCCCGAACACAACGCCGCCGCCGTCTTCACCCGCAACCGGGTCGTCGCCTCCCCGATCAAGGCCACCCGCGCCGCGATGGCCGACGGCACGATCAAAGCGGTGCTGTACAACTCCGGCAACGCCAACGCCTGCAACGGCGTCCAAGGAGACAAGGACGCCGCCGCCGCCGTCCAACGCACCGCCGAGGCACTCGGGGCGCGGCCGGAAGATATCGCGGTCTGCTCCACCGGACTCATCGGCGAACTCCTGCCCATGGACAAGATCACCGCCGGAGTCGACGCCCTGGCAAGCTCCCTCGGCGACCACGGCGGCGCCGCCGCCGAAGCGATCATGACCACCGACCTGGTGGCCAAAGAAACCTTCATCGAGGCCGACGGCTGGTCCGTCGGCGGCATGGGCAAGGGCGTGGGCATGATGGCCCCGTCACTGGCGACGATGCTGGTCTGCCTGACCACCGACGCCTCCGCCACCCCCGAAATGCTCGACGAAGCACTGCACAAGGCGGTCGCCCCGACCTTCAACACCCTCGACATCGACGGGTCCACCTCCACCAACGACACCGTGCTCCTGCTCGCCTCCGGCGCCTCCGGCGTCACTCCGCGCCAGGCCGAGCTCGACGCCGCCGTCTTGGCCGCCTGCGCCAACCTCGCGGACCAGATGCAGGCCGACGCCGAAGGCGTGACCAAACGAGTCAAGGTCACCGTCACCGGCACCGGCGACGACGCCCAGGCGCTCAACGCCGCCCGCACCGTCGGCCGCGACAACCTGTTCAAGACCGCGATGTTCGGCTCCGACCCGAACTGGGGCCGGGTGCTGGCCGCCGTGGGCATGGCCGAGGCGGAGATGGATCCGGAACGCATCAGCGTGCACTTCAACGGCCAGCCCGTCTGCGTCGACTCGACCGGCGCCCCCGGGGCCCGGGACGTCGACCTCTCCGGCGCCGACGTGGAAGTGCTCATCGACTTAGGCGCCGGGGGAGAGGGCACGGCGACGGTGCGCACCACCGACCTGTCCCACGACTACGTCGAAATCAACTCCGCGTACTCCACCTAAACCAACCGAAGAAAGGCCGGTGCCTGAACGTCATGGACGTCACCGCCAACCTCACCAGCGAACTACGCGCCAACGTGCTGGCAGAAGCGCTGCCGTGGCTGCAGCACTACCGCGACAAAATCGTGGTGGTCAAATACGGCGGCAACGCCATGGTCGACGACGATCTCAAGGCCGCCTTCGCCGCCGACATGGTCTTCTTGCGTACCGTGGGAGCCAAACCGGTCGTCGTGCACGGCGGCGGCCCCCAGATCACGGATATGCTGCGCCGAGTGGGCCTGGAAGGAAAATTCAAGGGCGGATTCCGCGTCACCACCCCAGAGGTCATGGAAATCGTGCGCATGGTGCTCTTCGGCCAAGTCGGCCGAGACTTGGTGGGGCTGATCAATTCACACGGCCCGTACGCCGTGGGCGCTTCCGGGGAGGACGCCGGCCTTTTCACCGCGGAAAAGCGCTACGTCGACGTCGGCGGGGAACCGACCGACATCGGGCTGGTGGGCGACATCGTCGACGTCAACCCGGAAGCGGTCATGGGCTTAGTCGACGCGGGCAGGATCCCGGTGGTCTCCGGCATCGCCCCGGGGCTCGACGGCAACGTCTACAACATCAACGCCGATTCCGCGGCCGGCGCGCTGGCTGAGGCGATCGGAGCCGACCGCCTGGTGATCTTGACCAACGTGGAAGGCCTGTACACCGACTGGCCGAACAAGGACTCGCTGGTGTCCAAGATCCAGACCTCCCAGCTGGCGGAGACCCTGCCGAGCCTCGACGCCGGGATGATCCCGAAAATGGAGTCGTGCCTGCGGGCAGTCAGCGGCGGCGTCTCCGCCGCCCACGTGATCGACGGACGCATTTCCCACGCCGTCCTGCTGGAACTGCTGACCATGGGCGGCATCGGCACGATGGTGCTGCCCGACGACTACGACCGCGTCAATTACCCCGACGGAACCGTCTTCAGAAAGGACGAGACCCAATGAGCCAGAACGACACCTCGGCCCGCGGCCAGTGGAGCCAGGTCATCATGAACACCTACGGCACCCCGCCGGTGGAGCTCGTCTCCGGCGACGGCGCGGTGGTCACCGACGCCGACGGCAAAGACTACATCGACCTGCTCGCCGGCATCGCCGTCAACGCCCTGGGCCACGCGCACCCGGCGATCGTGGACGCGGTGACCTCGCAGATCTCCACGCTGGGACACGTCTCCAACCTCTTCGTGTCCCAGCCGGTCGTCGACGCCGCAGCTAAACTCAAGGATCGTCTCGGGGCGGGGGAGTCCACGCGCGTCTTCTTCTGCAACTCCGGCGGCGAGGCCAACGAGGCTGCCTTCAAAATCGCCCGCCTCACCGGACGTCGGCGTGTCCTGGCCGCCCACCACGGCTTCCACGGACGCACCATGGGATCGTTGGCGCTGACCGGACAGCCGGACAAGCGCGCGCCCTTCGAGCCGCTGGTGCCGGGCGTGGAGTTCTACCCCTACGGCGACATCGATTACCTGACCACGCTGGTCGAGACCAACCCCACCGACACCGCCGCCATCTTCCTGGAGCCCGTCCAAGGGGAGACCGGCGTGATCCCGGCCCCGGCCGGTTTCCTCACCGACGTCCGCGCCCTGTGCGACAAGCACGGCATCCTGTTGGTCGCCGACGAGGTGCAGACCGGCGTCGGGCGCACCGGCGACTTCTTCGCGCACCAACACGAAGGCGTCCTGCCCGACGTGGTGACCATGGCCAAGGGGCTGGGCGGCGGCCTGCCGATCGGCGCGGTGCTCGCGCACGGCCGGGCGGCGGAGCTGTTCACCCCGGGCGCCCACGGCACGACCTTCGGCGGAAACCCGGTGGCCTGCGCCGCCGCGAACGCCGTCTTGGAAGTCCTCGACGACGAGAAGATCGCCGCCGTAAAAACCAAGGGGGAGCGGTTCATCGAGAAGCTCACCGCCACCCCTGGCGTCACGGAGGTCCGCGGCCGCGGCCTCATGCTCGGCGTCGTGCTGGACGACGCCGTGGCCAAAGAAGCGGTGTCGCTCGGCTATGAGCACGGCCTGATCCTCAACGCCCCGGCGGAGAACGTCATCCGCCTGACGCCGCCGCTGATCATCACCGAGGAGCAGATCGACGACGCCTGCCAGCGTCTGGCGACGGTCCTCGACACACTGCGCAGCTGACCAGACCCGCCCCTGAGCCGAAAGAAGAAGACATGACCACACCCGTGAACGTCCGCCATTTTCTCGCGGACGACGACCTGACGCCTGCGGAGCAGGCCGAGGTCCTCGAGCTCGCGGCAGAGCTCAAACGCCGGCCCCTGTCCAGGCGTCCCCTGGAAGGGCCGCTGTCCGTCGCGGTGCTCTTCGACAAAACCTCCACCCGCACGCGCTTCTCCTTCGACGCCGGCATCGCCCAGCTCGGCGGACACGCCATCGTCTCAGAGACGAAGGGCACCCAGATGGGCAAGGGCGAAAGCTACCAGGACACCGGCGCCGTGATGAGCCGCTTCGTCGAGGCCATCGTCTGGCGCACCTACGCGCACCAGAATCTGCATGACATGGCGGAGACCGCCACCGTTCCGATCGTCAACGCCCTGACCGACGACCTGCACCCCTGCCAGATCCTCGCAGACCTGCAGACCTGCGTGGAAAACCTGTGCCCGGAGCAGGGCCCGGCAGGGCTGAAGGGAAAGAAGGCGGTCTATCTCGGCGACGGCGACAACAACATGGCCAACTCCTACATGCTCGGCTTCGCCACCGCGGGGATGGATATCTCCATCATCGCCCCGACCGGGTTCCAGCCGCAGCAGAAGTGGGTGGACCGCGCCCAGGAGCGGGCGGCGGAAACCGGCGCGACCGTCACCGTCACCGATGACGTGGCGGAGGCGACCGGGGCCGACGTCGTGATCACCGACACCTGGGTGTCGATGGGGATGGAAGACGACGGCAAGGACCGCCGCACGCCGTTCCTGCCCTACCAGGTGACCGAAGAAATCATGGAGCAGGCGGGCGACGAGGCCATCTTCCTGCACTGCCTGCCAGCCTACCGCGGCAATGAAGTCACCGCCGAGGTCATCGACGGCCCGCAGTCCCGGGTGTTCGACGAAGCGGAGAACCGTCTGCATGCGCAGAAGGCGTTGCTGACGTGGCTCCTGGAAAACCAGCCGGAAAAATAAATGACGCAACCAGTATCGCGCACTGCCCGGCAGGCGAAGATCGTCGACATCCTGGGGAAAACACGGGTCTCTTCCCAGGTGCAGCTCTCCGAGCTGCTGCTTGAGGAGGGCATCGACATCACGCAGGCGACCCTCTCCCGGGACCTCGATGAGCTGGGGGCACGCAAAGTCCGCCCGGACGGCGGACGTGCCTATTACTCGGTCAGCCCCGTGGAGGTCGCGGTCAGCGAACACCTCGGCGGACCCCGGGAGAAGCTGCGCCGCATGGCCGACGAGCTGGTCGTCTCCGTGGACCATTCCGGCCACATCACGGTGCTGCGCACCCCACCCGGGGCAGCCCAATACCTGGCCAGTTTCATCGACCGGGTCGGCCTGGACGAGATCGTCGGTTCCATCGCCGGCGACGACACCATTTTCGTGCTCGCCCGCGCTCCCCTCGACGGGGCTGGGCTGGCACAACTATTCACCCGCACATAACGACGCGACCCCGGCCCGGTATCGTTGGACACCGAGTGCCGGGCGCGTTTTTCCCGACAACCCACGAGTTACTTTCCCTTAAAGGAGCAATCACATGACTGCACGCGTTGTGCTCGCCTACTCCGGCGGCCTCGACACCACCGTCGCCATCCCGTACCTGTCCAAGATGACCGGCGGTGAAGTCGTCGCAGTGTCCCTCGACCTGGGCCAGGGCGGCGAAGACATGGAGTCCGTCCGCCAGCGCGCCCTGGACTCCGGCGCCGTCGAATCCATCGTCGTCGACGCCCGCGACGAGTTCGCCGAAGAGTACTGCCTGCCCACGATCAAGGCCAACGGCATGTACATGAAGCAGTACCCGTTGGTCTCCGCGATCTCGCGCCCGCTGATCGTCAAGCACCTGATCAAGGCCGCGGAAGAGCACGGCGGCACGCACGTCTCCCACGGATGCACCGGCAAGGGCAACGACCAGGTCCGCTTCGAGGTCGGCTTCCGTAACCTGAACCCGAACCTGGAGATCATCGCCCCGGCCCGCGACTACGCCTGGACCCGCGACAAGGCCATCGCCTTCGCCGAGGAGATCGACCTGCCGATCGAGCAGTCCGCCTCCTCGCCGTTCTCCGTGGACCAGAACGTCTGGGGCCGCGCCGTCGAGGCGGGGTACCTGGAGGACCTGTGGAACGCCCCGACCAAGGACATTTACTCCTACACCGAGGATCCGGCGATGGGCAACGCCCCGGATGAGCTCATCATCTCCTTCGAGGCCGGCAAGCCGGTGGCCATCGACGGCCGCAAGGTCACCGTGCTCGAAGCCATCGAGGAACTCAACCGTCGCGGCGGCGCGCAGGGCGTCGGTCGCCTGGACATGGTCGAGGACCGTCTGGTCGGCATCAAGTCCCGCGAGATCTACGAAGCTCCGGGCGCGATGATCCTGATCAAGGCGCACGAAGCCCTGGAGGACGTCACCCTCGAGCGCGAGCTCGCCCGCTACAAGCGTCTCGTCGACGCCCGCTGGTCCGAAGAGGTCTACGACGGCCTGTGGTTCGGCCCGCTGAAGCGCTCCCTGGACGCTTTCGTCGACTCGACCCAGGAGTACGTCACCGGCGATATCCGCCTGGTCCTGAACGCCGGCTCCATCACCGTCAACGGCCGCCGCTCCAACACCTCGCTGTACGACTTCAACCTGGCGACCTACGACACCGGCGACACCTTCGACCAGACCATGGCCAAGGGCTTCGTCCAGCTGCACGGCCTGTCCTCGGAGATCGCCAACAAGCGTGACCGCGAGGCGAACTAAGCGATGACGGACAACACCAAGCACGGCACCAACGAGGGTGCCCTGTGGGGCGGACGCTTCTCCGGCGGCCCCTCTGAAGCGATGTTCGCGCTCAGTGTGTCCACGCACTTCGACTGGGTCCTGGCCCCTTATGACGTGCTGGCCTCCCAGGCGCACGCCAAGGTCCTGCACTCCGCACATCTGCTGAGCGACGAAGATCTGAAAACCATGCTCGCTGGGCTGGAGCAACTGGGACAGGACGTCGCCGACGGCACCTTCGTTCCGGCCGCGACCGACGAAGACGTGCACGGCGCGATGGAGCGTGGCCTGATCGAGCGGGTCGGGCCGGAGGTCGGCGGGCGTCTGCGCGCCGGTCGTTCCCGCAACGATCAGGTGGCCACCCTCTTCCGGATGTGGCTACGCGACGCGGTCCGGGACACAACCCTCGACGTGGTGGACTTGGTCGGCGCCCTCGCCGACCAGGCGGAAGCGCACCCGGACGCCATCATGCCGGGCAAGACCCACTCCCAGGCGGCGCAGCCGGTTCTGCTGGCACATCAGCTGTTGGCGCATGCGCAGCCGCTGCTGCGCGATCTCGACCGGCTCCGCGACCTGGACAAGCGTCTGGCGGTCTCCCCGTACGGTTCCGGCGCCCTGGCGGGATCTTCGCTGCAGTTGAACCCGGAGGCCATCGCAGAGGAGCTCGGCTTCGACTCCGCGGCGGACAACTCCATCGACGCCACCAGCTCCCGCGACTTCGCTTCCGAAGCGGCGTTCGTGTTCGCGCAGCTGGCCGTGGACATGTCCCGCTTGGCCGAAGAGCTGGTCTACTGGGCGACCCCCGAGTTCGACTACATCACCCTCGACGACGCCTGGTCGACCGGTTCGTCGATCATGCCGCAGAAGAAGAACCCGGACATCGCCGAGCTCACCCGCGGCAAGACCGGGCGGTTGATCGGCAACCTGTCCGGGTTGTTGGCGACGCTGAAAGCCCAGCCGTTGGCCTACAACCGCGACCTGCAAGAGGACAAGGAGCCGGTCATCGATTCGGTGGCTCAGCTCAGGCTGCTGCTGCCGGCGATGACGGGCATGGTCTCCACGTTGATTTTCAACGAGGAGCGCATGCGCGAACTCGCCCCGGCCGGTTACACACTGGCCACCGACTTGGCGGAGTGGATGGTCCGGGAGGGCGTTCCGTTCCGCGAAGCGCACGAGGCGTCGGGCGAGTGTGTCCGACTGGCGGAGCACCGTGGCGTCGGTCTCGATGAACTGACCGATGAGGAGCTGGCGAGCGTCGATGAGCGCCTGACCCCTGCGGTACGGGACGTGCTGACCATCGACGGCGCCGTGGCGTCGCGGACCACCCGTGGCGGCACCGCCGGCGTGCGCGTCGCAGAACAACGTGAGCGGGTGCGCGCGGCGGCCACGGAGTACCAGGAATGGGCACGCACTGCGCTGCGCTAAAACTAACCCGCGATCTATCTGATTCCGGAAAGTCAGATAACGCTGGGGAAGGGGGCGGGGACGATCTTTATTGATCGTCCCCGCCTCTTTGTCGTTGCGGGCCGGATGAATCTGCCGCCATAAAACGGCGGCGGCCAGGCCGCCACCGCGGGGGATTTCTCCCGTGGTCGGTCAAAGCCGGGCCTCCCGGGTCGCGGCCGGCTGCGACGGGGCCACCCTGCGGCGGCACCCTGGGAGTGCAGTCCAACGGGGATCAGCCGTCGGGGTAGGATTATTCACCATGAGTCTTGATCCGAAGTTGCTTGACGTACTCGCCTGTCCGAAGGACAAGGGGCAGCTGACCTACCTGGAAGAAGAACAGGTTTTGGTCAACGAGCGCCTCGGCATCGCCTATCGCATCGAAGACGGCATCCCCGTGATGCTGATCGACGAGGCCATCGACTGGCCCGCGGCCGACGCCCAGAGCAACTAAAGCAACTAGGAGGAAAACCTGTGAGCACCAACATCATCGACGAACTGTCCTGGCGCGGCCTGATCAATCAGTCCACCGACCTGGACGCGCTCCGCGAAGCTTGCGCCGAACCGATCAGCCTGTACTGCGGTTTTGACCCCACGGGCGATTCTTTGCACGCCGGCCACCTGGTACCGATGATCATGCTGCGACGCTTCCAAGAGTTCGGTCACCGCCCGATCACTCTCGCAGGCGGGGCAACCGGCATGATCGGCGACCCCCGTGACGTGGGGGAGCGCACGATGCTCACCGATGACGACGTCGCCGCGAACATGGAGTCGATCAAGGCCCAGCTGCGACGCTTCGTCAAGTTCGACGGGGGCGAAGACAACGACGGCGTCATGGTCAACAACGCCGACTGGACGATGAGCATGAACGTCATCGACTTCCTTCGTGACGTGGGCAAAAACTTCTCCCTGAACACCATGCTCGACCGGGACACGGTCAAGCGACGTCTGGAGACGGACGGCATCTCTTACACGGAGTTTTCCTACATGCTGCTGCAGGCGCACGACTTCGTGCAGCTGCGACGCACTTATGACTGCGTTCTGCAGATCGGCGGCGGCGACCAGTGGGGCAACATCGTCTCCGGGGTCGACCTCAACCGCCGCATGGACGGGGAAAAGGCCCACGGACTGACGGTCCCGCTGGTCACGGACGCCGAAGGAAACAAGTTCGGAAAGTCCACCGGCGGCGGAAAGCTGTGGCTCGACGCCGAAAAGACCAGCCCGTACTCCTGGTACCAGTACTTCATCAACGCCGGTGACTCAGTGGTCATCGACTACCTGAAGTGGTTCACCTTCCTCACGCAGGAAGAGATTGCGGAGCTCGAGGTGGAAGTGGAGGAGCGTCCCTTCAAGCGGGAGGCACAGCGTCGCCTGGCAAAGGAGATGACTGACCTGGTCCACGGTGAAGAGGCGACGAAGGCCGTCGAGTTGGCCTCGCAGGCATTGTTCGGCCGCGCCGAGCTCGCTGACTTGGACGAGGCGACGCTGGCGTCCGCCGTTTCCGAGACAGCTGTCTTCGGGGTGGCCGCCGGGGAGTCCCGCGCCATCGTCGACCTGCTCGTCGGGACTGGTTTGGCGGAGTCGAAGGGCGCGGCCCGTCGTTCCATCAAGGAAGGCGGCGTGTACGTCAATAACATCCGTGTGGAATCCGACGACTGGGAGCCGGCAGAGGAAGATCTGCTGCATGGGTCCTGGCTCGTGTTGCGCCGGGGCAAGAAGAACTTCGCTGGCGTCAGGATCTCTTAACCCGCTTATCGACCTCTGGATCATCCCCGGCCGGTGTGCATCAAATGATGTCCACCGCCCGGGGATTTTTCGTGTGTGCCCCGTGCTGTCCCGACACCCTGCTTGGCAGAGGCAAGCAAGGCGTGATGGTGGTGATGGTGAAAATGTATCCTGATCTGCACAAACGAACCCGGTTGT
>CALZCR010000023.1 GCA_945631445.1 uncultured Corynebacterium sp.
AAAAGTTCTCCAGCAGGAAGGAAAAATGCGATGCGGCGCCGGCCAGGTCATTGTCTCGCCGACTGCGGCGGACGTGACGCGGCTGCAGGCCCGGGCGGCCCGGCTCTCCGGGCTGGCTTCCGGCTCCGGCCGCGGGGAGACCGCCGACGGGCACGCGGTGCCGTTGCTGGCCAACATCAGCTCCGTGGCCGAGGCCAGGCAGACCGTCGACGCGGAAGGGGTCGGGCTGTTGCGCACCGAGTTCCTCTTCCTGGGTTCCCCGTCGGCACCCACGGCGGCGGAGCAGACGGAGGTCTACGCCAGCGTGCTGACGGACTTCGGCTCGAAACCGGTGGTGATCAGAACCTTGGACGCCGGGGCCGACACGCCGTTGGAGTTCCTCGACTTGGACCCGGAGCCCAACCCCGCGCTCGGGGTGCGGGGCGTGCGGTTGAGCATGGTGCGCAGTGACGTGCTGGACACTCAGCTCGAGGCGTTGGCGGCGGCGTTCACGGCGACGGGGCGGCGGGCCGATCTGCAGGTCATGGCTCCGATGGTCGCGACCGCGGAGGAGGCCCGCTGGTTCGCGGGCCGGGTCCGGGCCCACGGGCTACCCAAGGCCGGGGTGATGCTGGAGGTGCCGGCGGCCGCGGTGCGGGCGCAGCAGCTGCTCGCTGAGGTCGATTTCGCCTCGGTGGGCACCAACGATCTCGCGCAATACACGATGGCCGCCGACCGGTTGAGCGGAGAGGTCGCGGCCCTGTTGAACCCGTGGCAGCCGGCGCTGCTCGACCTGCTCGCCTGGAGTTGCGGGGAGGGCG
Organism: uncultured Corynebacterium sp.; assembly: GCA_945631445.1. Taxonomy (GTDB): domain Bacteria; phylum Actinomycetota; class Actinomycetes; order Mycobacteriales; family Mycobacteriaceae; genus Corynebacterium. The sequence goes on from CALZCR010000023.1 coordinate 801, forward strand.
CGCCGGTCGGGGCCTGCGGGGAAGCCAGCGGCGACCCGTTGTTCGCGCTCGTGCTCGTCGGTCTGGGGGCGGCGTCGTTATCGATGCCCGTCACCCGCCTGCCGTCGGTGCGCGCGGCCTTGCGGTTGCACGATCTGGCCACGTGCCGCCGCATCGCCGCGGCCGCCCGCGCGGCCGAGACCGCCGAGCACGCCAGGGCGGCCGCTGTGGCCGCGGCTGATCCGCGATTACGGGAGCTGCTGTAAAAAACACGAAAACCGCCTCCGGACCATGTCCGGGGCGGCTTGCTCACGAGAGGAGAAGAACTACTTGTCTTCGTCTCCCAGAGCGATCAGACCGTAGTCGAACGCGTGGCGGCGGTACACCACGGACGGACGGTTGGTCTCCTCGTCGATGAAGAGGTAGAAGTCGTGTCCGACCAGCTCCATCTCGGAGAGTGCGTCGTCGACGCTCATCGGGGTGGCCGAGTGCTCCTTGGTGCGCACGATCCGGCCCGGGATGACCTCGTCGACTTCGTTCTCGTACGGGTCGACGTCGAATTCTCCCTGGGAGGCTTCGGCCGCGGCCTGCTCCGCCTTGGCGCTGGCTTCCATCTCGGCGGCGATGACGCCGGCGCCCTTGGGGGCGCGGTGGCCGGACTTCGCCTTTTCGCGGCGCACCTTGACCTTGCGCAGGGAGCGCTCCATCTTGCCCAGAGCGACCTCCAGGGCGGCGTAGAAGCTGTCTTCCTTGGCTTCGGCGCGGGCGAGGTGGCCCTTGCCGGTGGCGGTGATCTGGACCCGCTCAGTGCGGTCGCCACGGGACGGGTTGTTCTCGTGCTGGAGCTCCACGTGGAAGAAGGTCAGGGTGGGGTCGAGCTTCTCAATCTTGGCGAGCTTGCTGTTGACGCGTTCCGCGAAGTGCTCCGGGACCTCGACATTGCGGCCGGTGATGGTCACCTGGCTGTCGGGGCGAAGGACGTCGGTGTTCTGTGCAGTGGTCATCTGCTTCCTCCCTGGGTCGGTGGGACCTTGTGATTCCAGTGTACACCTGGTTATAACCAAGGCCCTGTGTGGCCCCGCCTAAACCAGGGCCGTGATAGTAATTCATGTGACTAATGGCGATCAGCATGACGCGCGCCACTGGCCAGTGTCCATACTGGCAGATCACGCCGCGGCGATCGCCACCGCCCCCGACACTACGCATCCGGCGGCCAACAACCGCTCCACCGAGGCCGCCATCGTCGAACCCGTCGTGACGACGTCGTCGACCAGCACCACCGGCGCCGTCGGCCGGCGCCCCATCTCCACCCGCCCCACCAGGTTCCGCCGCCTGCCCGCGGCGTCCAACATGCCTTGGTCCGGCGTGCCCGCCCGCAACTGCAGCGTCGCGCACACCGGCAAACCGGCGGCGCGGCACACGTCCGTCACCGGGTCGCCGCCCCGCAACCGGGCCGACCGGGCCCTGGTCGGGGCGGGCACCAACACCACCTGCTCCGGCACCTCGCCCCGGGCCTGCAGGTGGCGGACGCCGGCGGCGACCACGGCCCCCACGTGCTCGCGCACCCTGTGATCGCCCCGCTCCTTCATCGCCAGCACCACGCCCCGGTGCGCGCCCGCATAAGGGCCCAAGGCGAACACCGGGACGTGCGGGTCCACCCGGGTAAACACCCGCTCCGGCGGCCTGCGCAGCTCCTGCGCGCAAGCCGGGCACAGCACCTCACCCCGTTCACCGCAGCCGGCGCACCGGCGCGGCAACAACAGCTCCACGTGACCAGCCCCTAATTGGCGACGATCGCCACCGACCGCACGCCCTGCAGCCCCGGCACTTCGCGCCAGATGACGTTCTCGCTGCCGCCCGCGGGCAACTGCAGCGCCGCCCGGGCATCCGTGGCGTACATGGTGTTCGGGCTGGCCGCCACCGACACCACCGGCGCCGTGATGTTCGACGACGACAGTGCCGCGACCGACGAACCGTCTTGCTCCACCCGCCAGACCGGGGTGTCCAACGCGGACGTCCCCACCAGCAGCGAGCCGTCCGGCTGCCAGTCCACCGCCAGCGCCGTGCCCGACAGCTCGGCGGCGATCTCCTGGACGTTGACGATTGCCCTGCTGCCCGCCGACGGGCGCGAGACGACGCCGACATACACGCGGCCGTCGATGAGCATCGCGGCATACGAGGCCGAACGCGACAGCCGCAGCATGGAGATCTCCCCGTCCAAGTCCTCCAGCGCGGAGGTGTCCACCGGCAGCTGGGCGACCTCGTCCGTGGACTCCGAGCGCACGACGCGGACCACGTCTTCGCCGTTGAGCACGACCCAGGCCGCGTTCGGGTCGAATTCGAAGGAGGGGCGGCTGATGGTGTTCGCCGTGAGCACCTCCTCCACGCCGCCCTCCCCGGCGGTGATCACCAAAGTGGAGGTGTCCCCGTCCTCGCGCACCGCGGCCGCCGTGCCCTCCGCGGTCAGGTCCGCCGACTCCAGGTTTCCGGCCGCCCCCAGCGGGCCGTCGACCGGGATGGCCTGGTTCGACGAGATCTCGTAGATGCGCCCGTCCGTCAACGCGTACAACGGCGACGCCGCGGTCGTGCCCACCCGAGGGTTGAGCTCGGCGAAGTCGTCGGGCACCAGCTGCGGGCGGCTCTCGATCAGCGGCAGGCCGCCCGTCTCATAGGTGTAGGGGGTCGGGACGTTCGCCAGCGCCAAGGTCCAGGTCAACTGAGCCGCGAATTGCCCGCGCGTCTGGACGTCGGCTTCCTCTAGGCCGCTGAACCGGTAGACGCCATCGGATTCGCCGATGAATTCCGCCTGCGCGGGCAAGATCGTGGACACCGCCGGCGCGACGCGCTCCGAGGGACCCTGCACCAACATCGAGATCAGCACCGTGTCCAGGCGCTTTTCGCCCGCGAAAATCCACCGGCGGTCCGCGACCAGCACCCGTTCCGTCGTGTCGAAAAAATAAAGGTTGTGCGGCTCATAGTTGTTGCGCAGGTCCGTGCGCTCCATCACCACGCCCGACGGAAGGGAGGACACCCGCCACTCCCCGTCGACCAGCTCCATCTCGACGGTGGCTTCGTAGGCGCCGTTTTCCGGGATGTAGGAACCACCGTCGCGCAGCGTGCCGATCACGTTGCCGCGGATGTCGAACGTGCGCTCCTGGGAGGTGGCGCCCGCCTGGGTGGTGATGTCGAGCCGGTCGACGATCAACGTCGAGGTCCCCGAATCCCAACGCTCCGCGGCCGGCGGGGTCAGATACGCCCGCGCCTGCGAGTGGTTCGCGGTGGGCGAGGCCGAGGCCCGGTAGAAGTCCCGCAGCAACAGGTCCGGCTGCTGGCCTTCCTCCGGGCCGAGGTCTTCCTCCACCTGGCTGCTGGCCTCGAAAGAGCGCAGCGCCTGCGGGTCGGTGTCCGTGGGCAGCCCGACGCACCCGCTGAGCACCATCGCGCACACCACCGTCACCGCCGTAAGCGCCCTACGCCAACTCATTGCCGTGCCTCCGGGTCATCCGGCTGCGCCTGCGCAGGCGTCGCCTCGAGAATAAGGTCATCGTCGTCGCCGTCCTCCGCGACCGGGGCCGCCAAGGGCAAGGGCGACTGAGCCACGTCGAAGGGGCCGGCGTCCTGTTCCCGCGGGAACACGAAACGGAACTGGGACCCTACCCCGAAGTTGCCCGCCGCGTCGAGGCGTCCGCCGTGCAACACAGCGTCTTCCCGGGCGATCGCCAGGCCCAGGCCAGTGCCGCCGGAATGGCGTTTGCGGGAGGCGTCGGCGCGCCAGAAGCGGTTGAAGATCAACTCCTCCTGCCCCGGCTTCAATCCCACGCCCCGGTCGGTGACCGTGATCGCCACCGCGTGTTCGTTGGCCGCCAGCGTGACTTCCACCGGCTGGCCTTCGCTGTGGTCGATGGCGTTGGCGATGAGGTTGCGCATGATGCGCTCGATGCGGCGGGAATCCGCCGTCGCCCACACCGGTTCGTCCGGCTCGGTGAAAATGACCTCGACGTCGAGTTCGGCGGCCAAGTGCTTCGTCGCCTCCCACGCCGAAGCCACACACGCCTGGACGTCCAGGCGCGTGGCCGACAGGTCCGCGACGCCGGCGTCGTGCCGGGAAATCTCCAGCAGTTCCGTCAACAGGGCCTCGAAGCGGTCCAGCTCGCGCATCATCAGCTGGGTGGCGCGCTGGGTGTGCACCTCGAAGTCCTCGGCGTCCGCGGCGATCATGTCGGCGGCCATCCGCACGGTGGTCAACGGGGTGCGCAACTCGTGCGAGACGTCGGAGGTGAACTGGCGTTGCAAGTCGCCGTACTCTTCGAGCTGGGTGATCTGCGCCGAGAGCTTCTCCGCCATGTCATTGAAACTGATCGCCAACCGCGCCATCTCGTCTTCGCCCTCCACGGCCATGCGTTCCCGCAGGTGGCCGGCGGCGAGTCGTTGGGCGATGCGGGAAGCCGAGCGCACCGGCGCGGTGACCTGCTGGGTGGCCAGCCAGGCGATGGCCACCAGCAAGACGACGACCACCACGCCGGCGGTGACGAGCATGCCGCGCATCATCGCCAGGGTGGTTTCCTCGGACTCCATGGAAAACACCAGGTACAGCTGCAGTCCCGGAATGTCGGTCTCGGTGGGGGTGCCGATGATCAGCGCGTTATACGACGTCCCGTCGGCGCGTTCCGTCTCCGTGAACTGGTAGGCGATCTGGCCTTCCGCCGTGAAGCGGCGCAGGCTCTCCGGCACGCGGTAGCCCTCGGGTGAGGTCGTGACGGAGCCGTCCGCGTTGCCCGTCACCAGCACTGGTTCATAGACGCTGGCCTCCGCGGGCGACTGATACGACAGTTGCGTCAGCGCCGCGTGGGCGGAGTTCATGCGCGACTGCAGGGAGCTGGTCGAGCCGGTGGCGTCGATCTGTTGCTCCACGGCGCCGCGCGCGCGGTCGATCTCCGTGTTGGCCAGGTCGATCTTGGCGTCGGTCAAGCGTGAGGTGACCACGGTGGCCAACGCGAAGCCCAGGATGAGCATGACTACCGCGGAGGCAAGGAAGATCGAGCCGATGACGCGGACCTGGAGCGACGTGCGCCAGGCCTCCGCCACGGAATCTCGGATCCGGCGAATCGTGTCGATGACGGAAAACCTAACTAGTCTCGGAAATCTTCCGGTTTGACGGTCTTATACCCCACGCCGCGGACGGTGAGCACGATCTGCGGCTCCTCCGGGTCCTGCTCGATCTTGGCGCGCAGGCGCTGGACGTGCACGTTGACCAGCCGGGTGTCGGAGGCGTGCCGGTAGCCCCACACGTTTTCCAGCAGCTCTTCGCGGCTGAAGACCTGGCCGGGTTTGCGCGCCATCTGCAGCAGCAGGTCGAACTCGAGCGGGGTGAGGCTGATTTCCTCGTCGCCGCGTTTGACGGTGTGCTCTGCCACGTCGATGCTCAGGTCGCCGACCTCGATCATCTCGTTGGGGGTGCCTTCGGTGCGGCGCAGGCGCGCCCGGATGCGGGCGACCAGCTCCTTCGGTTTGAAGGGCTTGGTCATGTAGTCGTCGGCGCCGGACTCCAGCCCCAGGACCACGTCGACGGTGTCCGTTTTCGCGGTCAGCATGACGATCGGCACCGAGGACTCCTGGCGGATGGCGCGGCAGATGTCGATGCCGTTCATCCCCGGCAGCATGAGGTCCAGCAGGATCAGGTCCGGCTGGTGCTGCTGGAACGCCGGGACGGCCTCGGTGCCCTCATTGACGGCGATCGATTCGAAGCCTTCGGACTCCAACACGATGGTGAGCATCTCGGAGATCGCATGGTCGTCGTCCACGACGAGAATCTTCGCTGTCATAAAAGCCGGGCCTCCCAGGTAAGAGCCAGTTAAGAAGTGATGAAACGGATAATATCCTCGGCATCTGAGGTTATCACCCATTCACTGCCCCACTGACGCTTTGCGAGCTCGAGATAGGCCTCCCAGGTGCGCCGCTGCAACCCGCCGTCGCGCTCGTAGGCGTCGCGCGCCCGGTCGGCCTGCTGCGCCGCGCGGTTGATGGCGCGTTCGGAGGCGATCGCCGGGGGCGTGTCCAGCAGCACCTGCAGGTCAGGGCGGGGCAGGCCGAGCCGCTCGAATTCGAGTTCGGCGACCCAGTCCACCACCTTTTCGTCCCCGGTGCGCGCCAGCGAATAGGCCGCATTGGAGGCGACGTAGCGGTCGAGCACGATGACCCGGTCGGAGTCGACGTACTCCGCGAGCGTGTCGAGGCTGCCGTGCCGGTCCAGCGCGAACAACGTGGCCATGGCGTAGGCGGACTCTGTCAGGTCCCCCATCCGCCCGTGCAGCGCCTGTTGGGCGAGCTGGGCGTGGATGGAGACCTCGTAGCGCGGGAATGCCAACACGTCGACGTCGATCCGCTCACGTAAAGCGGTGACCAGCGTGTTTTTCCCGGCGCCGTCGATTCCTTCGACCGCGACAATCATTAGTAGCGGTAGTGCTCCGGCTTGTAGGGCCCGGCGACGTCGACGCCGATGTACTCCGCCTGCTCCTTGGTCAGCTCGGTGAGCGTGCCGCCGAGGGCTTCGACGTGGACGCGGGCGACCTTCTCGTCGAGGACCTTCGGCAGCCGGTAGACCTCGTTGTCGTACTGGTCGTTCTTGGTGAACAGCTCGATCTGGGCGATGGTCTGGTCCGCGAAAGAGTTGGACATGACGAACGACGGGTGGCCGGTGGCGTTGCCCAGGTTCAGCAGGCGGCCCTCGGACAGCACGATGATGGAGCGGCCGTTGGGCAGAGTGAACTCGTCGACCTGCGGCTTGATGTTGACGCGGGTGACGTCGTCGCGGCGCAGCAGCGAGGCCATGTCGATCTCGTTGTCGAAGTGGCCGATGTTGCCCAACACGGCGTGATCCTTCATCATCTGCATGTGCTCGAAGGAGATGATGTCCTTGTTGCCGGTCGCGGTGATGACCAGGTCGGCGGTGGGGATGCCGGCCTCGACGGTGACGACGTCGAAGCCGTCCATCAGCGCCTGCAGGGCGTTGATGGGGTCGACCTCGGTGACGGTGACGATGGCGCCCTGGCCGTCGAGGGCCTCCGCGACGCCCTTGCCCACGTCGCCGTAGCCGCAGACCAGGGCCTTCTTGCCGCCGATGAGCATGTCGGTGCCGCGGTTGATGCCGTCGAGCACGGAGTGGCGGGTGCCGTACTTGTTGTCGAACTTGCTCTTGGTGACGGCGTCGTTGACGTTCATCGCCGGGAAGGGCAGGACGCCCTCGTTGGCGAAGTGGTAGAGGCGGTGGACGCCGGTGGTGGTCTCCTCGGTGACTCCCTTGACGGCCTCCGCGGTCTTGGTCCACTTGCCCGGCTCGGTCTCCAGGACGCTGCGCAGCATGTTGTAGAAGGCGATCTCCTCGTCGGAGTCGCTGTCCTGGGACTGCGGGACGGCGCCGGCCTTCTCGAACTCGGCGCCCTTGATCACGGCCATGGTGGCGTCGCCGCCGTCATCGAGGATCATGTTCGGCAGCTCATCGCCCCAGGAGAAGATCTGGTTCAGGCACCACCAGTACTCGTCGAGGGTCTCGCCCTTCCAGGCGAAGACCGGGACGCCCTGCGGGTTGTCCGGGGTGCCTTCCTTGCCGACGACGACGGCCGCCGCGGCCGGGTCCTCGGTGGAGAAAATGTTGCAGGAAGCCCAACGGACCTCTGCGCCCAGCGCGGTCAGCGTCTCGATGAGCACGGCGGTCTGGGTGGTCATGTGGATGGAGCCGGCGATGCGTGCGCCCTTCAGCGGCTGCTCGTCGGCGTATTCCTCGCGCAACGCCATCAGGCCGGGCATCTCATGCTCGGCGAGACGGATCTGGTGGCGGCCGGACTCAGCCAGGGTGAGGTCTGCGACCTTGTAATCGGTTACCTGCGGCATTACGGGAAAACTCCTAAGTACGCGTCAAACAGTTGTCGGTGGTTCGACCATCCACTGTAGCGCCAACCCCCGGTCGGGGGCCTCCCGGCCTGCCGCGGCGCGGTGGTTAGGCGAGCGCCTCGATGATCTGGTCGAGGTCCTTGTCGGTCTCCTCGGATTCGAGCAGTTCGGCGGCGGCTTCACTCAACTCTTCGTTGCCGGAACCGATCAGTTCGCGGATGTAGGGGTAGTCCGACGCGACCTGCCCGGCGGTGAACGGCGCCCCCGCCCAGATGGCGGCGATGGTGGCCGCGGCGAGCCCGTTGCGGCGCTCGTCCTCGGAGATGTTGTCCGCCTGGCGCAGGGCCAGCAGGCAGGCGTCCTGGATCGCTTCGACGATCTCGTCGTCCTCGAGTTCCACCAGCTCCTCGAGAAACTCCTCGTTGACTTCCTCAGTGAAAATTTCCTGGTCCCAAGCACTCATCGTGTTCTCCTTACCTGAACAGGTTGTGACGACCGGTGCATTAAGCACCGGACTATGGTTAAATTCTGATAACTTTGTTACCGAGATGTGACCGCATCGTGTTCGCCAGGAAGCAGTGGATGGGTAAGTCAGAAAAACGCAACGTGACGGTCTTCGTCGTCACCGGAGTCCTGCTCGCGGGTGGCGTCGGGCTCGGTGTGTGGCAAGTGAGCAGCCCCGCTGCTCCCACCACCACCGATATTGCCACGACATCCACACTCTCCACCACACGGGCCGGTGACAGCTCTTCCACCGGCGGAAATGCCGGCCGCTCCCCCGAAATCCTCCCCGAGGACACCGTCGTCGAAGAAGCGGCGCAAAACGTGCGCGACGACCCGTTCCTCGCCCCCAACGCCGTGCTGCCCTCCGGCCCAGAGCACTCGGCGCCGACCACGACCTACCGGCCAGACAACGTCGTGCCCCTCTCGCCCACCTACGGCGACGAACCCGCCGTCCCCGCCGACGTCGAGACCTTCCGCAGCGCACCGAGCGCAGCACCGGCGCCGGTGGAACCGGCCCCCACCTACGCTCCGCTGGAGCCGGAAACCGTCCCCGCCAGCCCTGCGCAGCCCACCGGCCCGGACGCCGGCGCCGAGACCGTCCCAGAAGCAGAGCCGACGCCGGAAACCGAGGGCGCCGCACCGGAACCGACCCCGCAACCGAGTCCGCAACCGAGCACACCGTCCGTGCCCCCGCAGGACGAGCCGGAGCCCACGACCCCCACCGAAGACGCAGTCGACGAGCAGGACGACGCGGCGCAACCGACCCCGTGGGAGCGGGCGCTGTCCTGGTTCAGCGACTGAGCCCTGCGGTCTCAGGCGCGGGCGATGAACAGTTCCGCCCCCTCGGAGGAGAGAAACTCCACGGCCGGATCATTCGCCGGCACCCAGACCGCCTGCCCCGGGGACAACTCCACGTCCCCGCACCGCACGACGCCGGCGGTGCACAGCGCGATCGCGGGCCCGTCGTGCTCGAAGACCACCCCGTCGGCGCCCACCTCATGGCGGGCGAGGGTGAACTCCTCGATCGGCAACGGAAACTCCCCGTCGGATTCCGGCGCGCGGGGATCGGCCAAGGACTCGAAGTCCAACACCCGCACCAGCTCCGGCACATCGACGTACTTGGAGGTCAGGCCGCCGCGGAGCACGTTGTCCGAGTTCGCCATGACCTCCACGCCCATGCCGTAGAGATAGGCGTGCAATTGCCCCGCATCCAGATGCACGGCCTCCCCGGGGGCGAGCTTGACGCAGTTGAGCAGCAGCGCGCTGAGCACGCCGATGTCGCCGGGGTGCTGCTCCTCCAGCAGGACGACGCAACTGAGCGCCTCGCCGATCCAGTCCTTCCGGTCCATGTGCGCCCGGGCGCGGGCGACGACG
>CALZCR010000024.1 GCA_945631445.1 uncultured Corynebacterium sp.
CTGGCGTGGCCGGGGAGGTCTTCGCCACCGACGTTGAGCAGGTGCGGGGCGTCCTGGGTGCGCAGCACCGCGCCGGGGTCGGCTGGCAGGTGTTCCGGTGGGAGGTAGAACGGGTCGTCGGGGTCGAAGAGGAAGGGGTCGACCGGGGTGGAGGAGGAATGCCGGGCGGCGTCGGCGAGCTGCGCCGGGGCGGGGCCCGGTTCATACGCTGGGGCGGGTGGGGCGAAGACGTCGTTGGGAGCGGCGGCCGCCAACGGGGTCAGAGACAGTGTGGTGAGGAGGGCGGTCAGCGCTGCTGCGAGATGGTTCCACGACATAACCGTTTACGGTAGCCGGGGATTTTCCCGCGCGGGCGCAGGCGGCTGGAATGCCCCGTCCGCGGGCGAGGGCGCCGCGGTTACTGGCCGAACAGCGCCGCGATACCGAGCATGACCGGCAAGGCCGCGAACGTGGTGATGAACACGGTGTCGCGGGCGACGATGGTGCCCTTGCCGTAGGTGGCGGCGAAATTGTAGACGTTCTGGGCGGACGGCAGCGCCGCCAGGATGAGCACGGCGTAGAGCTGTTCCGCCTCCAACCCCCACAGCAGTCCCACGCCCCAGGCGATCGCCGGCATGCCCACCAACTTCATCGCTGAAGCGGTCAGCACCGAGGGTCGGTCCTCGCGCACTTGCAGCACGCGGGTGGCGCCCAGAGAAGCACCGAAACTGACCAGCACGAGCGGGACCGCCGTCGCGCCCAAGATGCCGGCGGGGGCGAGGATCGGCTCCGGCACAGACCACGGTGAGAGAGTAAACGCCAGCCCCGCCAGAGTCGCCACCATCACCGGGGTCAGCAGGGAACGCCGCAGCAGTTGGGAGAAAGTCACCCCGCCGGAGGCCAACCCCGCCAGCAGCAGCGGATTGATCAGCACGGCCTGGATGATGATGATCGGGGCCATGTAAGTGCTCTCACCCAGCACGTAGCTCATCACCGGCAGGCCGATGTTGACGGCGTTGACGTACAGGCTGGCGCCCGCGCCGGCGGCCGTGGTGGCCAAGTCCCGACGCAGAAAAATCGCCGAGATCACGCAGTAGGCCACGCCCGTGAGCATCGTGGCGACCAACGTGACCACAATGACCGGCGACAGCAGCTCGGAGACCTCGGTCTGGGAGACCTCCGAGAACATCAGCGCAGGCAGCGCCGCGTAAAACACCACCCGGTTGATCACCCCGCGGTCGGCGTCGGTGCGCAACACGCCACTGCGGTTGAGGAGGTAACCGACGGCGATCACCAACAAAATGATCGCGAAAGCCGTGATGATGTCAAACATGGTTCAGGGCACCTGGGGGCGTTGAGGCGGGTAAGGGCGTGACCGGGACGGGCGATCGACGCCGGAGGACGGGCGCCAGTATAGGAATCTCTGCCCCGCACCGGGCGGGGTCCATCGTCTGACCGCCCCCGAACAGCTCAGGTCAGCCCAGGGCACGCGGGGGCGCCTAGACCGGCAGGTGGAACTTGCCGTCCTCGTTCTGCTCCGCCAGGCCGTCCTCGATGAGGGAGAACAGGGCGCGGGAACGCTGCGAGGCGTCCGGCCACACGGCGTCGATGGCGCCCATACCCACCGGTTCGCTCGCGGAGCGCAACACGGCCATGATCTTGCCCCGTACCTGCCGGTCGGTGCCCGCGAACTTCTGTACCCGCTTCTTCGCTGCGGCGGCGTCCTCCGCCGACGGGGCGGGGCAGCCGGCGGCCTGCCAGGCGCACTGGGCCCGCACCGGGCAGACCTCGCACTCCGGGCTGCGGGCGGTGCAGACCGTGGCGCCCAGCTCCATCACCGCCACGGAGACCGTCGGGCCGGTGCCGTCGTCGGGAAGCAGGGACGCGACCTTCTGCAACTCCGCCTTGGCCGCGGGCGGCTGCAAGAAATTCCCCTCGATCAACCGTTCATGCACGCGACGGACATTCGTGTCCACCACCGGCACGTTCTGCCCGAAGTGGAAGCACGCGATCGCTCGCGCCGTGTAGTCGCCGATGCCCGGCAGCGCCAGCAGCTGATCGACGTCGTCGGGGACCTGGCCGTCGTGCTCGGCGACGATCGTCCGGGCGCACTCCAGCAGCCGCAGCGCCCGCCTGGGGTAGCCGAGGGTGCCCCAGGCACGCAACACCTCGTCGGCGCCCGCCGCGGCGAAACTCGCCGGGTCCGGCCACCGCCGCACCCACTCCTGCCAGATCGGCGCGACCCGGGCGACGGGAGTCTGCTGGCTCATCACCTCGGACAGCAGCACGCCCCACGCCGTCGTGCCCGGCCGTCGCCAGGGAAGATCCCGTGCATTGGCGCGGTACCACTCAACTAAAATCTCGTTCACAGTCGACACAATGCACCCAGCTTAGGCCGGAAGTGTAAAACTACAGGTATGCCAACCCACTACTCGCCCAAACAAGCCTGGGAGCAATTGCTCGCCGGGAACGAACGCTTCGCCGCCCAGCAGGCCAGCCACGCGAACACCGACCTGGACCGCCGTGCGCAGTTGCGCGACGGGCAGAACCCCATCGCCGTGGTGCTCGCGTGCTCGGATTCGCGGGTGCCCGTCGAGCTGATCTTCGACGCCGGCCTCGGCGACCTCTTCGTCGTGCGCACCGCCGGAGAAATCCTCGGAGAATCGGTCATGGGCTCGATCTCCTACGCCGTCAACTCCCTGCAGGTGCCGCTGGTCATCGTCTTGGGCCACGAGTCCTGCGGCGCGGGCGCCGCGGCCCCCGCCGCCGTCGAAACCGGCCAGATCCCGGACGATCATCAGCGGGTGCTCGTGGAGCGCGTCGCCCCGTCGATCATGATGGCCAAATCCCAAGGCGAGACCGAATCCTATGAATTCGAACGCCGTCACGCCGCCCAGATGGCCGAGCAGATCTCCGGCACGATGCCGCGACTGGGCAGAAAGCTGGAGGAGGGCAAAGTCGGGCTGGTCGCGGCCCGCTACCTGCTCTCCGACAGCCGCGTCGAGACCATCATGTCCGCCGGAGTCGGAGACACGCCCACGGACAGTGGCGTCCTGACCGAGGATGGGGTTCTAAAGTTGGGGATGTGACATACCGCAGCCCCGACCCCCGACGACTCCCCGAGAAATACTACGTCCGCCGCCGCATCGCGGCCGCCGTGGCGTTGTTGATCGTCGTCGCCCTGGTCGTCTGGGGGCTGGTCGCCTGGGGCGGCTCCCGCGGCGACGGCGGCGACGGCGGCGAGGAGACCGTCACCGAGACCACCTCGCCGATGGCCGCCCCGGCCGCCGAAGGCACGGAAGACGAGCTCGCCACCGAGGAAGGGGACGCGGCCACCCGGGAGGCGCCCACCTCGAACGAGCCCGTGCCCGAGGACGAGGAACTGCCGGCCTCGCCCTACCCGGAAGCCGACGAGGAAAAGACCGAGGAGCCGCAGTCGGACACCTGCGCGCTGCGGGACCTGAAGATCACCGCCAGCAGCGATCAACCCACCTACGCCGCCGGGGACCTGCCCACTTTCTACATGAGCGTCGAAAACCCCACCGAGGCGGACTGCGAGATCGACCTCGACGAACAGACCCTGCGTTTCGAGGTCTACGACCTGGCCACCAATGAGCGCGTCTGGTCCGACGTCGACTGCTACGACGCCATCGAAAGCGGCGAAGAAACCTTCGAAGCCGACGACAGCCGCTACTTCGAGGCCGTCTGGTCAGGCACCGTTTCCGCGCCGGGACAGTGCACGGACCGCCCGGAGGTGGCCGGCGGCAGCTACTTCTTGCACGCCGTCGTCGGCGATAACCCCTCCCCGGCGCACACCTTCAACCTCACGGGATAACGGAGCGCTTGAGCTGCGCCGCTCCGCGGAGCCCTTCATAGATGTGCCGCGCCCAGAGCGCGCCGACGGCGTCCACGTCCGCCAAGTCCTCCTCCGACGCCTGGAACAGGCTGCGCACATCGCCGAAAGCGGTGACGAGCTTGTCCATCAAGAAGGGCTGCACCCGCGGGATCTGGGAGAGCACCCGATAGCCGCGGGGCACGATCCACTGCGCCAGCGCTTCTTCGGTCGCGGGCAGCCCCAGGATGCGGGAGATGTTCGTCGACTGCAAGAGATCCGCGTCGGCGAGCTGGTCGAGCAAGGCCAGGGCGTCGGTGAGCTGCTCCTCGGAAGGCGGGCCCGCGGAGACCAAGTAGTCGCGCAACAACATGGAGATCTCCCGGTCGTTGTCGCCGCGCAGTTCCGTGAGCTGAAGGCTCAGCTGTCGGCCGTCAGTGCCCAGCTCGAGGACGTCACGGTCGAGCTCCAGCCCGACGCGCTTGAGCATCACCTCGCGCTCTAACACGGACGCCACCGAGTGGACCGTGGCGTAACCACCCAGCTCAGAGGTGAACAAGCGCTGGTTGGCGACGTCGAGGCGGGTGCGGTAGCGCTCCATGGTGGCGATGGCCTGGTTGGCCCGGGCGAGAATGGCCGCCGGCTCCTCCAACACGTGGCGCACGCCGTCGACGTACAAGGTGATGATGTTCATCGACTGGCTGACCGCCACCACGGGCCGGCCGGTCTCCAGGGCGGTGCGCTCGGCGCTGCGGTGCCGGGTGCCGGACTCCTGGGTCGGGTAGCTGGGGGAGGGCACCAGCTGGACGTTGGCGCGGCGGATGCGGGTGCCGTCGTCGCTCAAAATGACGGCGCCGTCCATCTTGCACAGCTCCCGGAGACGGGTCGGGGCAAAGGGGACGTCGAACTCGATGCCGCCGTCACAGAGGCTGGTCACATCGTCGCCGTCGCCGATGACGATGATGGCGCCGGTGTTGCCGCGCTGGATACGTGCCAGCGCGTCCCGCAACTGAGTGCCGGGAGCGAGGCGCTGCAGCGTTTCCGCCAGGGTGGGCGCCGGTTCTGAGGCGGTCGACTCGGTCATGGCCAAAAGTCTATTCTCCGCGTCATTCCAGAGCGGGCTCGCCCTCCCGGGCGGGGCGAGTCGGGCAGGTTCTTCCTACCCGCGCCGCGGCGCCACCGCCGCGATCGCCTCCCGCAGCGTCGAACATTGCGCGACGCGCATGCCGGGGACTTTCACGTCCTCGCCGTCCGGCACCACGGCGTATCGATAACCCAGGCGGGCGGCCTCGCCGAGGCGGCGGGAGAGATTCGGCACCCGACGCAACTCCCCGGCCAGGCCCACCTCGCCGATGACCACCGTTTTCGGCGGCAGCGGTTGTTCATGCAGGCTCGACCACGTCGCCAGCGCGACCGCCAAATCCGTGGCGGTCTCCGTGATGCGCATGCCGCCGACGGTGGCCACGTACGCGTCCTTGTCGTTGGTGCGCTCCCCGGCGCGCGCCTGCAGCACGGCCAACACCATCGGCACCCGGTTGGAGTCCAGGCCGGTGACCACGCGCCGGGGGCTTTTGGCCACCGGGTCGACGGTCAGGGACTGTACTTCGGCGAGGATGGGGCGCACGCCGTCCAGGGCGACGGTCACGGCGGAGCCGTCGGGGGTTTCGCCGCGGTGGGAGAGGAAGAGCCCGGAGGGGTCGGGGACTTCGCGGATGCCGTCGGCGGTCTGTTCGAAGCAGCCGACTTCGTCGGTGGCGCCGAAGCGGTTTTTGATGCCGCGCAGCATGCGCAGGCTGGTTTGTCGGTCGCCTTCGAAGTTGAGGACGACGTCGACTAAGTGCTCGAGCACGCGGGGCCCGGCGACGTTACCGTCTTTGGTCACGTGTCCGACGAGCAGGATGGGGATGCCGGTGGTTTTGGCCAGGGTGGTCAGGGCGGCGGTGACGGCGCGGGACTGGGCGACGCCGCCGGCCACGCCTTCGACTCCGGAGGCGTGCATGGTCTGCACGGAGTCGATGATGATCAGGGAGGGTTTGAGCTGGTTGACGTGGCCGAAGATGACGTCCAGGTTGGATTCGGCGGCGAGGTAGAGAGTGTCTTTGAGCGCGTCGGTGCGTTCGGCGCGGGCGCGGACCTGGCCGGCGGATTCCTCGGCGGTGACGTACAGCGCGGTGCGGGTGCCGGCGCCGTCGTCGGCGGGTTGCTGGGCCCATTTGGAGGCGACTTCCAGCAGGAGAGTGGACTTGCCGACGCCCGGTTCACCGGCCATCAGCACCACGGAGCCGGGGACGACGCCGCGGCCCAGGACCCGGTCGAGTTCGCCGATGCCGGAGGAGACCACGTGGGAGGCGGTGGCGTTGACCTTGGTGATCGGTTGGGCCGGGGTGGTGGGCGTCAGCCCGGTGGGGGCTTTGCCGCTGACGGCGGCCACGGCGGCGGAGCCGGCCTTGGTGGGCGCGGCGGATTCTTGCAGGGTGCCCCAGGAGCCGCATTCCGGGCAGCGTCCCAACCATTTGGGGGAGGCGTAGCCGCACTCCGAGCAGGTGTGGACGCTTCGTGGTTTCTTGGCCATGCCTCAGAATCCTAGAGGGGGCGGCGGACACCGCAAATACGGCGAACGCCCGGAGCCTGCCGAATGTGCGGCGGGTTCCGGGCGGGGAGAAACAGGTGGGTTAGGCCGGACCCGGGGTGGAGTAGTCGCGGTCGGCCTCGCCGGCCGGCAGGGTGTGCGCGGCGACGGTGGCGTCGAGCTCGATGTCGCCGAAGTCGAAGGAGAAGACCACCGGCACGTTGCCGGCGTAGGGGAAGTCTTCGTTCTCCAGGGAGGTTTCGGTGTACTGGATGCAGGCGATGTCCTCGTCGGCCTGCGGCATCGCCTCCAGGTTGTCGGCGGTGTCGGCGATGAGCACGCAGTCCTGCCCGATCGGGTCGACGGCGTCCATCTCGACGTCCTGGCCGTCGACGGTGACCGACTCGAGGGTGACCGGCTCGCCGGAGTAGTCCTCGTTGGAGACGCCGAACTTCAGGGCGGCCTCGCCGGTGACGTCGTTGAGCAGGACGGTGACGTCGCGCACGGACACGGCCGGATCGGTGCTGGCGGCGAAGTTGCCGTCGACCGCGGCGACCTGGTCGGCGGTCTGGGTGACCTGACCCGCCGAACAGGCGGACAGGGCCAGGGCGGAGACGCCGGCGGCGGCGATGATGCTGCTGCGGCGGGCGGCCGACTTCAGAGACTTCACGGGGTGTCCTCCACACTATTCGTCAGAATCGGTATAACAGGACTCCACCCTAGTTGGTTACCCGCGCCGAGACCGACTTCCGGTGGAAGCTCACGTCCGGGTCGGGGGTGGCGGGGTCAAACCTTCGGCGGAGTTCGCCGCCCGGGCTGCGGGGGTGGCGGACATGTTAGAATCGGGCGGTTGAGAATACCTTGAATGCGTGATGCGCGAAGGTTGCGCTAGAGCCGGAGGAGTGGGAATGGAATACGAGGTCGGCAAAGTCGTGGTGTATCCGCACCACGGTGCGGCCGAAATTACGGACATCGAGACCAGGCAGATGGGGGACGAAGAGCTCCAGTTTCTGGTTCTGAAGATCCTCCAGTCCGACCTGACGGTCCGGGTGCCGATCAAAAACGCCGAGTTCGTCGGCGTCCGCGACGTCGTGGGCGAGGACGGACTGCGGAAGGTCTTCGGCGTCCTGCGGGAAACCGACGTCGAAGAGGCGGGCAACTGGTCGCGCCGGTACAAGGCGAACCAGGAGCGGTTGGCCTCCGGCGACATCAACAAGGTCGCCGAGGTCGTCCGCGACTTGTGGCGCCGCGACCAGGACAAAGGCTTGTCCGCCGGCGAGAAGCGCATGTTGGGCAAGGCCCGCCACATCCTCGTGGGCGAGCTCTCGCGCGCCAAGCCCGTCGACGACGACAAGGTGGCCAAGTTCGAGAAGGACATGGCCGACATGATCGCCCGCCACAACGCGGAAAAGAACGCCGACGAGATCTCGGACGACGTCGACCTCGACGACCTGAGCTTCGACGACGAGGATTAACTGAGGTGGCCAGGCGGGTCTACGCGGTCGTCGCCGCGGCGGGGCGGGGCACGCGGCTGGGGGCGCGGGTGCCGAAGGCCTTCGTCAACCTGCGCGGGCGCACGCTCGTGGAGCGTTCCGTGACCGCGATGATCACCTCCGAGATCGTCGACGAGGTCATCGTGCTCGTCAGCCCCGACATGGAGTCCTACGCCCGGCAGGTGCTGGGCAGGGCCGGGCTGCTTGACGACGCCGCCGAGATCCCCGTCCGCCTGGTCCACGGCGGCGGCGAACGCGCCGACAGCGTGTGGGCCGGGCTGCAAGCCATCGCCGACTCCGACGCCGTCGTGCTCATCCATGACGCGGCGCGGGCGCTGACCCCGCCGGGCATGATCGCCCGGGTGGCCAACGCCGTCCTGCACGGACGTGACGCGGTCATCCCGGCCGTGCCGGTCGCCGACACCATCAAGCAGGTCGACGTCGACTCCGAGACGGTGCACGGCACCCCGGACCGCGCCAGCCTGCGGGCGGTGCAGACTCCGCAGGGCTTCGACTTGGCGCAGCTGCGGGCCGCCAACGAAAAGTATTTCGCCGCCGCCGATCCCGGTTTCACCGCCACCGACGATTCTTCGCTCATGGAGTGGCATGGGAGCCAGGTCAAGGTCGTCCAGGGCGACCCCATGGCGTTCAAGATCACCACCCCCATCGACCTGACTCTGGCCCGCACCATCGTGGACGAGGCCGAACCGACCGTATTTGAGGTGCCCGGAACATGACCGAACCCATCGTCCCCCGCGTCGGCACGGCTTTCGACGCCCACCAGATCGAAGCGGGCAAGGACTGCTGGATCGCCGGCCTGCTCTTCGAGGGCGTCGACGGCTGTGAGGGGCACTCCGACGGCGACGTCGTCTCCCACGCCATCGTCGACGCCTTGTTGTCCGCCGCGAACCTCGGCGATTTGGGTTCTTTCGTCGGCGTCGGCAAAGCGGAGTACGACGGCGTCTCCGGCGCCCGCCTGCTGCGGGAATGCCGCGAATTGTTGGAACGGGAAGGCTTTGTCATCGGCAACGCCTCCGCCCAGCTGATCGGGCAGACCCCGAAGATGGGGCCGCGGCGCGAGGAGGCGCAGCGGGTGCTCAGTGAGGTGCTCGGGGCGCCGGTGTCGGTGTCCGCGACCACCACCGACACGATGGGGTTCACCGGCCGCGGCGAAGGTCGCGCGGCGATCGCCACCGCGGTGGTCTGGCGGGGCTGATCGTCCCATTCGGGGGAAAATCGGGTGCTCTTCTCCCGTGCGGCGGCGCCGGGCAGTAGAGTTGCGCGCATGGAAATTCTGATTCGCGACACCCCGGACGAGGTGGCGGTCACGGCCGCCGACATCGTCGCCACCTACGTCCGCCGCGGGGCGGTCTTGGGGCTGGCCACGGGCTCCACCCCGGTCGCGACCTACCAGGAACTGATTCGCCGCCACCGTGAGCAGGGGTTGTCCTTCTCCGGGTGCACGGCCTACCTGCTGGACGAGTACATCGGGCTGTCCCCGGAACACGAGCAGAGCTACTACCGCTTCATCCGCGACGAGTTCACCGCCCACATCGACATCGACGACGACGCGGTGCACAGCCCCGACGGGCTGGACCCCAAACCCTGGCTCGCCGCGGAGAAATACGACGCCGCGATCCGGGAGTCCGGGGGCATCTCGGTGCAGATCCTGGGCATCGGCACCAACGGGCACATCGGCTTCAACGAGCCGGCGTCCCCGCTGAAGGCGCGCACCCGCGTCGAGACGCTGCACGCGCAGACCGTCAGCGACAACTCCCGGTTCTTCGACTCCATCGACGAAGTCCCCACCCACGCCCTGACCCAGGGACTGGGCACCATCCTCGACTGCGAGCAGCCGCTGAAGCTGGCCACCGGCTTTGGCACGGCCGACGCGAGCGCGGCGATGGTCGAAGGCCCGCTGAGCGCCTCCTGCCCGGCCAGCGCGCTACAGATGCACGACCGGACCACCCTGGTCATCGACGCGGCCGCCGCCAGCGGCCTGGTGCGCACGGACTACTACCGCCACGTGGAGCAGTCCCGGCCGGCGTGGAGCGGCGTGGACGGCCGGCCGGTCGAGGGCTGAGCGCGGCCCCTCGGGCGAAGCCCCCGGCGATCAGGCGCTTCGTGGCCCGGAAACTGCGGCCCACCCCGTAGACTGGGGCCCGTGACCCTACGCATCTATGACACCGGTACCCGTTCGCAGCGTGAGTTCGTCCCTTTGAGGAAGGGCCATGCGTCGATCTACCTGTGCGGTGCGACGCCGCAGGCGCAGCCGCACATCGGCCATTTGCGCAGCGGCGTGGCATTCGACGTGCTGCGCCGCTGGTTGCTGGCCACGGGCTACGACGTCGCCTTCGTGCGCAACGTGACGGACATCGACGACAAGATCCTGAGCAAGGCCGCAGAACACGGCCGGCCCTGGTGGGAGTGGGTCAGCACCCACGAACGCGCGTTCACGGCCGCCTACGACGCCTTGGGCGTGCTACCGCCGTCCGTCGAACCCCGCGCCACCGGCCACGTCACCCAGATGGTCACCTACATGCAGCGCCTGCTCGACAACGGTTACGCGTATGTCGCCGA
>CALZCR010000025.1 GCA_945631445.1 uncultured Corynebacterium sp.
TGGACGCCGCGCTGACGGCGACCCTGGGGCTGTGAAGCGGCTGTCGTCGCGGATCATCGCGGTCCTCTGGCTCGTCGTGATGATCGGCTGCGCTGCGCTGGTGGGTGGGGCGGCGCTCAACGACCGCACCATCCACTCCGACCCGGGCCGAGCCCTGGCCACGGTCACCGGCGTGGGGGCGCTGCGCACCGCGGTCGACTATCAGACCGAGGAAGGGCGGTTCTATTCGCCGGGCGGCGGACTGCTTTATCCTTCCGGGCTGGGGGAGGGGCAGCAGGTGTGGGTGACGTACGCTAAGTCGGATCCCGACTTGGTGGCGGTGGAGGGGCGGCGCTGGACCCTGTCGATCATCCCGGCGCTGTCGATTGCCGCAGCGGCGACGGCGGTGGCCGCGGTGGCGGCGCTGGTGGCGGGCAGACTGACCCGGAAAGAAAAATCAACTACCCTTAGTGCCGAAGACACCGAGAATTAACGTGCGTGAGGAATGATGTCGGACATGCGTGTGGCGATCGTCGCAGAGTCCTTTCTCCCCAACGTCAACGGCGTGACCAACTCGGTCCTGCGCATCCTCGAGCACCTCAAACGCGTGGGCGGCGAGGCCGTGGTCATCGCCCCGGCGGCGCGCGACAACCAGGAAGAGGCCCTGCACTACCTGGGCTTTCCCATCATCCGGGTGCCGAGCGTGCGGGTGCCGCTGATTAACTCGCTGCCGGTGGGGGTGCCCAACGCCACCGTGGTGGAGACCCTCCACGAGTTCCGCCCCGACATCGTGCACCTGGCCAGCCCCTTCGTCCTCGGGGCGTCGGGGGCCTTCGCCGCCCGGCAGTTGCGCATCCCGGCCGTGGCGCTCTACCAGACGGACGTGGCCGGCTTCGCCACCAAATACCACCTCTCCGCCCTGGCCACGGCGGCCTGGGACTGGACCCGCACCATCCACAACCTGTGCCAGATGACGCTCGCGCCCAGCTCCTTGACCATCGAGGAGCTGCGCGGCCGCGGCGTCAACAACGTGCGCCACTGGGGGCGCGGCGTCGATACCGGACGTTTCACCCCCGCCAAGCGCAGCGCGGCCCTGCGCCGCAGGTGGGACCCCGCCGGCGAGAAGAAAATCGTCGGCTTCGTCGGCCGCCTCGCCGCGGAAAAAGGCGTGCACCGCCTGGCGAGCCTGCACGGGCGCGAAGACATTCAGCTGGTCATCGTCGGCGACGGGCCCCTGCGGGAAGAGTTGGAGACCTCCCTGCCGCAGGCCGTGTTCACCGGCGCCCTCGACGGAGACGAGCTGGCGCACGCCTACGCGTCTCTGGACCTGTTCGTCCACGCCGGCGAATTCGAGACCTTCTGCCAGACCATCCAGGAGGCCCAGGCCTCCGGCGTGCCCACGATCGGCCCCCGCGCCGGCGGCCCCGTCGACCTGATCGTCAACCGCTACAACGGCATGCTGCTCGACGTGGACACCTTCAGCGAAGACCTGCCCGCCGCCGCCGACTGGTTGCTCGACCACTCCCGTCGCCCCCGCCTGGTCCGCAACGCCCGCGACTCCGTGCGCGACAAAACCTGGGAATCGTTGTGCGAACAACTCCTCGACTACTACGACGAGGTGTTGGAGGACACCCGCCGGGTGCCGCTGACCTTCTTCGGCCAGCGCCCCGAACTGCCCGCCTGGGCTGCCCGGGCCTTAGGCGCGCGCGTCGGCTAGCTAGACTGGGCCCGTGGCCAAAGCAGATCTGGACAAGAAACCTTTCGACGTCGCGGCGATGTTCGACGACGTGGGTGAAAAATACGACCTGACGAACACCGTCATCTCCTTCGGGCAGGACCGCCGCTGGCGCAAACGCACCCGCGAACGCCTCAACCTGAAGCCGGGGGAGAAGGTGCTCGACGTCGCGGCCGGCACCGCCGTGTCCACCGAAGAGCTGGCGAAATCCGGCGCCTGGTGCGTGGCCTGCGACTTTTCCCCGGGCATGCTGGCCGCCGGCCACGGCCGCGACGTGCCCAAGGTCGTCGGCGACGGCATGCACCTGCCCTTCGCCGACGAGACCTTCGACGCCGTGACCATCACCTACGGGCTGCGCAACATCCATGACCACCGGGCCGCGCTACGGGAATTCGCGCGCGTGACCAAACCCGGCGGGCGCCTGACGGTCAACGAATTTTCCACCCCGGTCATCCCCGTCTTCGGCACCGTGTACAAGGAGTACCTGACCCGGCTGCTGCCCAAGGTCGCCCGCGTGGTCTCCTCCAACCCGGCGTCCTACGAATACCTCGCCGAATCCATCCGCGCCTGGCCGGGCCAGGAGGACCTCGCCCGCGACATCAACCGCAACGGGTGGACCGACGCCGGCTGGCAGGACCTGACCTTCGGAATCGTCGCCATGCACTCGGCCGTCAAACCGCGTTAGCTCCACAACGGGGTATTGCCCCGGGCGGCGGTGACCCCGCGCCCGGCGGTGCGCCACAGCCGCGCCATCAGGTCGCGGTCCTCGTCGGTGATCAGGTTCGCCATGAGCCGGGCGGCCGCCGGCATGAGCTTCGCGCCCACCGGGCCCCGCAGGGCCAGCGGCCCCACCGCCGGCAGAAACTGCGGGTAGGTCAACAGCCGCGCCGCAGTGCGCGCCAACAAAAACGCCTCCCCGTAGCGGGCGCGCAGCAGCCGCGGCCACTCGCGGGTGACGTCGCGGTAGCCGGCCTGGATGAGCTCCACGGCGTGCTCGGCCATCTCCAGGCCGTAGTCGATGCCCTCGCCGTTGAGCGGGTTCACCCCGCCGGCGGCGTCGCCGATGATCATCCAGTTCGGACCCGCCACGTTCGACACCGCCCCGCCCATCGGCAGCAGCGCGCTAGTGACGTGCTCCGGCTCACCCAGGCCCCACGCCTCGCGCTGCTGGCCGGCGTAGTGGTGCAGCAATTTTTTCGTGTTCAGCTTCGCCGGGCGCGCGTCCGTGGACAACGCGCCGCAGCCCAAGTTCACGGTGCCGTCGCCCAGCGGGAAGATCCAGCCGTAGCCGGGCAAGATCTCGTCGTCCTCGCCCCGCAACTCCACGTGCGAGTGCATCCACGGCTCGTCGTGGCGGGGAGAATCACAGTAGGAGCGGGCGGCGATGCCGTAGACCTCGCCGCGGTGCCACGTACGGCCCAACTGCTTGCCGAAAGTCGAGCGCACCCCGTCGGCCACGATGACCCACTGCGCGCGAATCTGCTTCTCGACGCCCGCGACGGTCACCTGCAAGGAAGACAGGCGGCCGTCGGCAAGCTCCGGGGCCGAGGCGGTGGCGTTTTCCCACAGCGTCGCCCCTCGGTCGACGGCGGTGCGCGCCAGCAACTCGTCAAATTTCGTGCGCGGCATCGCCGATCCCACCCGCCCGTAATCGCTGTCCGGCCACGGGGCCGTGACGTCGCCGCCGTAGCCGTGCAGCTTCAGGCCGTGATTGACGTACTGCGCCGTCACCTCTCCCGCCAGGTCCAAGCGCTGTAGCTGATGCACCGCCCGCGGCGTCAGGCCGTCGCCGCAGGTCTTGTCGCGGCCCAGCGGGCCCGCCTCCAAGAGCAGAACCTCATGCCCCGCCTCTACCGCATGAATCGCGGCCGCCGCCCCCGCGGGACCCGCACCGACGACAACGACCTCAAAAGATTCCACCGCTCCAGCCATACGCGCCATTGTCCCATGCTCCGACCCCGTCGTGAATGCGACCCTCGAATTGGATTAGGGTTGTGAAAGACCATCATCAACTTTTTTCGCACGTCTGTCTGCGCGAAAACCTGAACATCTCTGAGGATCGCACACCATGACCAACGGCCAGACCCCATCGCCCCTCCGGACCGGGAGCGTGGACCTGGGCGACGCTGACCTCAACGCCCGCATGGCGGAGGGGATGGCCGCCGTCGAACAGCTGCTCGCCCGCGAGCTCAATCGCGGCGAGGGCTTCATCACGGAGAAGGTCACCCACCTGGCCAAAGCCGGCGGCAAACGCTTCCGCCCCCTGATGACCCTGCTGGCCGCCCAATACGGCGACCGGCCGGGCAGCGACACCGTGATCAAGGCCGCCGCCGTCGTCGAGATCGTGCACTTGGCCACCCTCTACCACGACGACGTCATGGACGAAGCCGCCCGCCGCCGCGGCGTCGAATCGGCCAACGCCCGCTGGGGAAACTCCATCGCGATCCTCGGCGGCGACGTCCTCTTGGCCCACGCCTCCCGGCTGATGAGCGAACTGGACACCCGCACCGTCCGCCACTTCGCGGACACCTTCGAAGAGCTGGTCACCGGGCAGATGCGCGAAACCGTCGGCAAGACCGACGGCCTCGGCCCGATCGACCACTACCTGCGGGTGATCACGGAAAAGACCGGCGTGCTCATCGCCTCCGCCGGCTACCTCGGCGCCCTGCACAGTGGGGCCGAAGAGGAACACATTGACGCCCTCCACAAGCTCGGCGGCGTCATCGGCGTCATCTTCCAGATCGTCGACGACGTCATCGACATCTACTCCGACGCGGGTGAATCCGGGAAGACCCCGGGCACCGATCTCCGGGAAGGCGTGTTCACCCTCCCGGTGCTCTACGCGCTGGAGGAAGACGGCGAGATCGGGGAGAAGCTACGCGGATTGCTCACCGGGCCCCTGGAGCGCGACGAGGACGTGACGGAGGCCCTGGGGCTGCTGGCCCGCTCCACGGGGCGTCACCGCACCATGGAGGTCATCGAGCGCTACCTCGCGCTCGCCGACGAACAGATCGCCCGCCTGCCCGAAGGCCCGGCGACGGACGCCCTGCGCATGCTGTCGCGCTACACCGTCAGCCGCGTGGGCTGACCTGATTTCATGGCGGTGACCTGCCGATTTGTTGTCGGCGGGGGATGTCGTAGTAGAGTAGTTTCTCGCACCCACGAAGTGCTGTTTTGCCAGATTGTCCGAGCGGCCAATGGAAGCGGACTGTAAATCCGCCGGCGTAAAGCCTTCAGAAGTTCGAATCTTCTATCTGGCACAACCACAACCCCGACAAGATTTTCTTGTCGGGGTTTTTGCGTTGTCTACATTCTGGGTGGATTCTCGGCGTTAACTGCCCGGCAGGGGGTGCGGGGCGGGTAGTGCTCTCGGACGGTCGTCTCGTCGCTCTCCGCCCCGGTTCTGCGGGCTCGACCCATAGTGCTTTTAGGGGCTTTATGAAACGTCGTTTTTATCGGTTGAGCAGGCGATTTGTGTTGTTATGGTTCATCGGGTTAATCTTTATAAGGCTTCAACGGAGCGCCCCGGAGAAACACCGGGAAAAATTCTGAAGAAGCGACGCCCCCTTAGCTCAGACGGCAGAGCGTCTCCATGGTAAGGAGAAGGTCAGCAGTTCGATTCTGCTAGGGGGCTCTGTTGTTTGTCAGGACTAAATTCTGACGGACATCGAGGCGGTGTAGCTCAGCTGGTGAGAGCGCGCGACTCATAATCGCGAGGTCGAGGGTTCAAGTCCCTCCACCGCTACCGAGAGCCCGAGGTTCTCGACTCCGCTGGAGGGTCATCCCCTTAAGGGTGATGGTCATCTGGTAGTATGGTTCGTACTGCTTTAGGGCAGTGCACCAAGGGGCGTAGTTCAATTGGTAGAGCAACGGTCTCCAAAACCGTAGGTTGCAGGTTCGAGTCCTGTCGCCCCTGCCAGAGTTTCTATCGTGAGGAGTGCTGTGAGCGACATTCAGCCGACCGGTAAGCGTCAGCTCGACGGAGCGGCCAGCACTTCTTCCGCCTCGTATGAGGCGAAGCGCGCCACCACCCCGGAACCGCAAGACGACAAGCCGGGTGGTGGCGTCGCCGCATTCCCGGGTGAAGTCGTCTCCGAGGTGCGTAAGGTCGTTTGGCCCACCCCGCGTGAAATGGCCATTTACACCGCGGTCGTGTTCATCTTCCTGATCGTGATGACCACCCTCGTCTGGGGTGTGGACGCTCTCGCGACAATGGGAGTTGAAGCGGCCCTCACTTCGTAGTTATACTTGAAACCATAATCATCGCATCCCGCCGAAGTCCTGCACGGACCGGCGGGATAATTTATTCCCCTGACCCCCTCAATCCTGGGCGGCAGGACGCAAACCCAAGGGAGTTCACCATGAGCGACGAAGCCGCCAACACCGAAAACTTCGACTCCAACCAGGCCCTCGAGGCCGACGCCGACGCGGAACTGGACGTCGAAGCGGCCCCGGCCGAGGAAGAGACCTTCGAGGAAGCCGCCGCGCGCTTGGCGGCCGAGAACGCCGCGGAGAACTCCCCCGAGGAGACCGAGGCGGAAGGCGACGACGCCGACGCGGCAGCAGAGGACGGCGCGGAGGAGTCCGCGGAAGCTTCCGAGGGCGACGCCGTCGCCAACGCCGCCGCCGCGCTCGGCGACACCACCGAGAGCGACAACGAAGCCGCCTACCGGGCACGCCTGCGCAAGTTCATCCGCGACATGAAGAAGCAGCCGGGCCAGTGGTACATCGTCCAGACCTACTCCGGCTACGAGAACAAGGTGAAGACGAACCTGGACATGCGTAGCCAGACCCTCGAAGTCGAGGAGTACATCCACGACGTGGTGGTCCCCATCGAGCAGGCCGTGGAGATCAAGGACGGCAAGAAAAAGCTGGTCAAGCGCAAACTGCTGCCGGGTTACGTGCTGGTGCGCATGGACATGAACGACAGCGCCTGGTCCGTTGTGCGCGACACGCCGGGCGTGACCAGCTTCGTGGGCAACGAAGGCAACGCCACCCCGGTCAAGCACCGTGACGTGGCCAAGTTCCTCATGCCGAAGGAGGTCTCCGCCGAAGGCGAGGGCGCCGCGAAGACCACCCAGGACGGCGAAATGGTCGTCGCGATGCCGGACTCCGAAGAGAAGCCGAAGGTCGCCATCGACTTCGAGGTCGGCGACGCCGTCACGATCCTGTCCGGCGCGTTCGCGGCGGTGTCCGCGACGATCTCCACCATCGATCCGGTCACCGGCAGGATCGAGGCGCTGGTCTCGCTCTTCGGCCGCGAGACCCCGGTCGAGCTCACCGCCGACCAGATCGAGAAGATCGTTTAACGCCGATTCTCCGGCAAACGCGCAGGCGGGCCGCCCTCCCCACGATTTGGGAGGGCGGCCCGCCTGCGCGGAGGCGTGTCCGTCGCGGAAGCCCACCACACGGGGCGGCGCCAACGTATCCCCAAACCTAAATCCCCGGTGGCTCGCTGAGCGTGGCATCCGGACGGACGCGGTCATCATCGTGACGGCGCCCGGTAACAAGGAGAGTAGGTAATTCGATGGCCAAGAAGAAAAAGGTCACTGGCCTGATCAAGCTGCAGATCGACGCCGGCCAGGCTAACCCGGCCCCGCCGGTCGGCCCGGCTCTGGGTGCTCACGGCGTGAACATCATGGAGTTCTGCAAGGCGTACAACGCCGCGACCGAGTCCCAGCGCGGCAACGTCATCCCGGTCGAGATCACCGTCTACGAAGACCGCTCCTTCGACTTCAAGCTGAAGTCCCCGCCGGCTTCCAAGCTGCTGCTGAAGGCCGCCGGCCTGCAGAAGGGCTCCGGCGTCCCGCACACCGAGAAGGTGGGCAAGGTCACCATGGACCAGGTCAAGGAAATCGCCGAGACCAAGAAGGAAGACCTCAACGCACGCGACGTCGAGGCCGCCGCCAAGATCGTCGCCGGCACCGCCCGTTCCATGGGCATCACCGTCGAGGGTTAATTCATCCACTCGTGGCAGGGCCCGCTTCGGCCCGATCACCACACAATCCGAACAGGAATTGCATAAATGAGCAAGAACTCGAAGGCCTTCAAGGAGGCCGCCGCCAAGATCGACCAGGACCGCGTCTACCACCCGCTGGAAGCCGCCACCCTGGTCAAGGAGACCTCCTCCAAGAACTACGACGCCACCGTCGACGTCGCCCTGCGTCTGGGCGTCGACCCGCGTAAGGCCGACCAGCTGGTCCGCGGCACCGTCATGCTGCCGCACGGCACCGGCAAGACCGTCCGCGTCGCCGTCTTCGCCGAGGGCGAGAAGGCCACCGAGGCCCAGGAGGCCGGCGCCGACATCGTGGGCACCGCTGAGCTGGTCGAGCAGATCACCGCCGGCACCATCGACTTCGACGTCGCCATCGCGACCCCGGACCAGATGGCCAAGGTCGGCCGCGTCGCCCGCGTGCTGGGCCCGCGTGGTCTCATGCCGAACCCGAAGACCGGCACCGTCACCAACGACGTCGCCAAGGCGATCGAAGAGTCCAAGGGCGGCAAGATCTCCTTCCGCGTGGACAAGTCCTCGAACCTGCACGCCATGATCGGCAAGGCGTCCTTCGACGCCAAGCAGCTGGCCGAGAACTACGGCGCGCTGATCGACGAGCTCAACCGCGTGAAGCCGTCCTCCTCCAAGGGCATCTACATGAAGAAGATCACCCTGTCTTCCACCAGCGGCCCGGGCGTCCCGGTCGACGCTTCGGTGCAGAAGAACTTCAACGGCGAAGAGGCCTAAGCCCCTTTTCCCCGGCACCCCGTTTTCCGCGTTTCGGCGCGGAAAACGGGGTTTCGTCGTTCTTGGCGGCGCGGCAGATTCTCCGCGCCGACGCTTCCGGCCGGGCGCGGGTAGCCTGGCGACGTAACGAAGTCAGCGACGAGGGGAGACCATCATGACGCAGACGCTGAACTTCCGCCCGCGCGCCGCCGTGGTCGGCGCCGGCCCGAACGGGCTGACGGCCGCGGCGGTGCTGGCCCGGCAAGGCTGGCAGGTCGACGTGTACGAACGCGCGGACGTCGTCGGTGGCGCGGCCTCCTCGGCGGCGGTGCTGGGGGAGGGCACCGTCGTCGACTTAGGCGCCGCGGCGCATCCCTTCGGTGCGGCGAGCCCGGTGTTCGAAGAATTGGACTTGGCGGCGCACGGCCTGGTGTGGCGCCACTCGGACCATGCCATGGCCCATCCGCTGGAGGACCGGCCCGCGCCGGTGCTCAACCGCGGCCTCGAGGAGACCGCGGCCGGACTGGGCCAAGACGGCCCGGCGTGGCGACGCCTGCACCGCGACCTGGTCAACCACATCGACCAGCACCTGGCGAACCTGCTGAAGCCGATGCTGGGGATTCCCCGCCACCCGCTGCGCATGCTCGCTTTCGGCCCGCCGGCGCTGCTCTCGGCGCAACGGCTGAGCGGGCTGGCCTTCAAAGAAGAGGCGACCCGGGCGCTGTTCGCCGGTTCCTCCGTCCACGCCATGGCCCCGCCCGGACACCCCTTCACCGGCGCCTTCGGCCTGTTGTTCGGGGCGTTGGGCATGACGCGCGGCTGGCCGGTCGCCGAAGGCGGCACCGGCGCGGTCACCCGGGCATTGGAAAGCGTGGTCCGGGAGGCCGGCGGCACGATCCACACCGGCGTCCACGTCGATGATCTGCGTGCCCTGCCGCGCACGGACGCGACGATCCTGAACTTGACCACCAGGCAGGTGCTCTCCCTCAAGGGGCTGGCCCTGCCGCGGGCGACGCGCGCCCGGCTGCAGCGCTGGCGCTACGGCACCGGCACCTACAAGATCGACTACCTGTTGGACGGGCCGGTGCCCTGGCGTGACGCGCACGTCGGGCAGGCGAGCACCGTGCATGTCGGCGGCACCATCGAAGAAATTCAGCGCGCCGAGAAGGAAGCGGCACAGGGGACGCTGCCGGAGCGCCCCTTCGTCATGGTGTGCCAGCAACAGGCCGCCGACCCGTCCCGGGCGACCGGCCCTGCGCAAGGCAAAACGGTGATCTGGGCGTATGCGCACGTGCCGCACGGTTTCGTCCAGTCCCGCCCCGGCCAGGTCGCCGAGCTCATCGAGACACAGATCGAGCGTTTCGCGCCCGGTTTCCGGGACCGCGTGGTGCGCAAGGTGGAGACGAGCCCGCAGGACCTGGCGGACTGGAACCCGAACATCGTGGGCGGCGACATCGCCGGCGGCTCGATGACGGGGCTGCAGTCCTTGCTGCGCCCGGGGCTGACGGTCAACCCTTACCGGCTCACCGACGGGGTGTACCTGGCCTCCGGGTCGACGCCCCCGGGCGCCGGCGTGCACGGCATGCCCGGCGCCTGGGCGGCGCGGGCGGCCGCGGCGGATTTCGACCGCCTGCACTGACCTCCGGACGCCCTTAGTAGGCAAGCGCATCCTTACTGGTCAGCGGTCGTATCTTCGGCGAAGATGGAGGCATGACCACTTCTGCTCCCGTCCACCCGCCCGCGCATCCGACCGTCCCGGCTAATCCGGGGAAGATCTTTCTCTCTTCCCGTGACGGGATCATCACCGTGGCCACCCTCGTGGCCATCGTCGTCCACCTCGTGCTGTGGCTCGGTATCGGGCTCGAGGGGTGGGCCCGCGACTGGCCGCTGGTGCTGATCGTCGTGGCGGGCGGTGCGCCCCTGCTCGTCGACGTCGTGCGGAACGCG
>CALZCR010000026.1 GCA_945631445.1 uncultured Corynebacterium sp.
AAACTCCGAGGGTGCCCGCACCACCCCGTCAGTCGTCGCCTTCGCCAAGAACGGCGAGGTGCTCGTCGGACAGTCCGCGAAGAACCAGGCGGTCACCAACGTCGACCGCACCATCCGCTCCGTCAAGCGGCACATGGGCAGCGACTGGTCGACCAAGATCGACGACAAGGATTACACGGCCCAGGAGATCTCCGCCCGCACCCTGATGAAGCTGAAGCGTGACGCAGAGGCTTACCTGGGTGAGGAAGTCACCGACGCCGTCATCACCGTTCCGGCCTACTTCGAGGACGCCCAGCGTCAGGCCACCAAGGAAGCCGGCCAGATCGCAGGCATGAACGTCCTGCGCATCGTCAACGAGCCGACCGCGGCCGCCCTGGCTTACGGCCTGGAGAAGGGCGAGCAGGAGCAGACCATCCTGGTCTTCGACCTGGGTGGCGGCACCTTCGACGTCTCCCTGCTGGAGATCGGCGACGGCGTGGTCGAGGTCGTGGCCACCGCCGGCGACAACGAACTCGGCGGCGACGACTGGGACCAGCGTGTCGTGGACTGGCTCGTCGAGAAGTTCCAGTCTTCCAACGGCGTCGACCTGTCCAAGGACAAGATGGCGATGCAGCGTCTGCGCGAGGCCGCCGAGAAGGCCAAGATCGAGCTCTCCAGCTCGCAGCAGGCCTCCATCAACCTGCCCTACATCACCGTGGACGCGGACAAGAACCCGCTGTTTTTGGACGAAACCCTGTCCCGCACCGAGTTCCAGAAGATCACTCAGGACCTCCTGGACCGCACCAAGACTCCGTTCAACCAGGTCATCAAGGACGCGGACATGTCCATCGCCGAGGTCGACCACGTCGTCCTGGTCGGTGGCTCCACCCGTATGCCGGCCGTCACCGAGATGGTCAAGGAACTGACCGGCGGCAAGGAGCCGAACAAGGGCGTCAACCCGGACGAGGTCGTCGCCATGGGCGCAGCCCTGCAGGCCGGCGTCCTGCGTGGCGAGGTCAAGGACGTGCTCCTGCTCGACGTCACCCCGCTGTCGCTGGGCATCGAGACCAAGGGCGGCGTGATGACCAAGCTCATCGAGCGCAACACCACCATCCCGACCAAGCGCTCCGAGACCTTCACCACCGCGGAAGACAACCAGCCGTCGGTGCAGATCCAGGTCTTCCAGGGTGAGCGCGAGATGGCCGCGGCCAACAAGCTGCTCGGCTCCTTCGAGCTCGGCGGCATCGCACCGGCACCGCGCGGCGTCCCGCAGATCGAGGTCACCTTCGACATCGACGCCAACGGCATCGTCTCCGTCTCCGCCAAGGACAAGGGCACCGGCAAGGAAAACACGATCACCATCCAGGACGGCTCCTCGCTGTCCGAGGAAGAGATCGACCGGATGGTCAAGGACGCCGAGCAGCACGCCGAGGAAGACAAGGCCCGCCGCGAGGAGCAGGAGACCCGCAACTCCGCAGAGTCCATGGCCTACCAGACCCGCAACTTCCTGGAGGAAAACTCCGACAAGGTCTCCGAGGACGTCAAGGCCAAGGTCGAGGAAGCCGCCAACGAGGTCGACGAGGCGCTCAAGGGCGACGACCTCGAGGCCATCAAGGCCGCCGTGGAGAAGCTGTCCACCGAGTCCCAGGAGATGGGCAACCAGATCTACCAGGCCCAGGCCAACGAAGGCGCCACCCAGGCGGACGGTGCTTCCGAGCCGGCTGACGACAATGTCGTCGACGCCGAGGTCGTGGACGAGGACGACAACACCGACGCCACCAAGGACGGTGACAAGTAATGACCAACCCCGGCATGCCGAATGATCCGGGTGACCCGGACCAGACCGACGAGCAGAACATCAGCCCGGACGAGTTCGAGGCCGCAGCTGACGAAGCGGCGCAGGCACAGGGCGTCGACGAAGACGACGACCTGTACACCACCCAACCGGACCCGACCGTCGACGGCGACAGCGAACCGGTCACGGAAGATGACCTGGCCGCCAGCGTCGACGAGGCCCTGGCCGACGTGGAGGCAGAGCTCGACGAGGCGGAAGCCGCCGAAGACGCCGAGTCCCCGGAGCCGACCGTCGAAGCCCAGCTGGCGGAACGCACCGAGGACCTGCAGCGGCTGAGCGCGGAGTACGCCAACTACCGGCGCCGCACCGAGCGCGACCGGGAGAACATCGTGCTCAGCGCGAAGGCCAGCGTGCTGACCTCCCTGCTGCCCGTCCTGGACGACCTGGACTTGGCCAAACAGCACGGAGATCTGGAGGAAGGGCCGATGAAAGCCCTCGCCGACAAGCTCCGCGACACCCTCACCGGCCAGAAACTCGAAGCCTTTGGCGCCGAGGGCGAGGCCTTCGACCCGGAAATCCACGAGGCGGTCCAAGACCTGTCTTCCGGTGAAGACAAGGTGATCGGCACCGTCCTGCGCAAGGGTTACCGCACGGGTGAGCGTCTGCTCCGGACCGCGAGGGTCATCATCGCGGACCCGGCCGCCGACGACGCCTAACCACCGGAACACTCTCCACACCGCCGCCCTGCCCCGGCCCCCGACTCGGGGAGTCCGTGCGCCCGGGCGGCGGTGCCTTTAAATTTAGTAGTCAACAGAAAAACTTTTTAGCCACCGCCGGTCACGGCGTAACCGATGCACAAGGCAAGGAAAGGAGGAGAAACCCATGACTGCACCACGCGAATGGGCGGACAAGGACTTCTACGCCGATCTCGGCGTGTCCTCGTCCGCGTCTCCCGAAGAGATCAAAAAGGCGTACCGCAAACTGGCCCGGGAAAACCACCCGGACAAGAACCCGGGGGACGCCGCCGCGGAAGAGCGCTTCAAGAAGGCGGCGAACGCCTACGACGTCCTCGGCGACGAAGACAAGCGCAAGGAATACGACCAGCTGAAAGCCATGCTCCGCTCCGGCGGGTTCGGAGGCTTCGGTGGGGGCGGAGGCGCCGGCTTCCCCGGCGGGTTTCGGACGACGAACGAAAACTTCGACTTCTCGGACGTCTTCGGGTCCGGAGGAGGACCCGGTGGGGGATTTTCTTCGGAGGGCGGTTTTGGCGATATCTTCGGCGGCATTTTCAACCGCGGCGGTGGTGCTGGCCGCGCAGCTCGGCCGAAAAGGGGGGCGGACGTCGAAACGGACGTCACCCTTGAGTTCCGGGAGGCGGCGCAAGGGACCACGATCCCGCTCCAGCTGAGCGGCGACGCCCCGTGCTCCACCTGCCACGGCTCCGGCGCCCGCAGCGGACGACCGACCACCTGCGACCAGTGCCAGGGCTCCGGCTTCGTCAGTGAGCAGAAGGGCGCTTTCGGGCTGTCCCAGCCGTGCTCCAAGTGCCACTCCACCGGGCAGATGATCGAAGACCCCTGCCCGACGTGCCGGGGCACCGGCACCGTCCACCGCACCCGCTCGATCACCGTGCGCATTCCCGCCGGCGTCATCGACGGCCAGAAGGTGCGCCTGGCGGGACAAGGTGAGGCGGGCCCCAACGGCACCCCGGCCGGCGACCTGTTCGTCACGGTGCACGTGCGCCCGGACGACGTGTTCACCCGCACCGGCGACGACCTCGAGGTCACCGTTCCGGTCTCCTTCGCTGAACTGGCGCTCGGCGGCACGGTCGCCGTCCCCACCTTGGACAGCCACGTGAAGGTCAAGGTCCCCGCCGGCACTCCCGACGGACGCACCCTGCGGGTACGCGGCCGCGGCGTGCCCAAGCGCAGCGGTGAGGCCGGTGACCTGTTGGTGACCGTGCACGTGCAGGTGCCGAAAGACCTGGACCCGGCGGCCACGAGCGCTCTGCGGGCGTATGCCCAAGCGGAAAAGGACGCCGGATTCAACCCCCGCAGCGGGTGGGCCGGGGCGAAATAACGCCCTTGGTTTCACCCCGACGCCCCACAACCCCAGAAAGGAGGTGATCCGGATATGACTTCCCCCAAAAAGAAAGACAAGGTCAGCGACGACCTGTCGGAGGTTTTCGTCATCTCCGTCGCTGCGGAGCTGTCCGGCATGCACGCCCAGACACTGCGCACCTACGACCGGATGGGGCTGGTCACGCCCATGCGGACCTCCGGCGGCGGACGCCGCTACACCCGGGGGGACGTGGCTACCCTCCGGGAAATCCAGCGGCTGTCACAGAAAGACGGCGTCAACCTGGCCGGGATCAAAGCGATCATCCGTCTGAACGACGAGAATGAAAAGCTCCGCGAGCAGCTCGACGCCGCCCGCGCAGAAAACCGCAGGATGCGCGAACAGCTCACCCGCGGGGCGGTGCCGCCAGGCAGGGAAATCGTCCATGTTCCCCAGTCCACCGCCGTGGTGATGTGGCGGCCGCGCCGCAGACGGACCACCTCCGGATAACCGGCGCACGGGTCACGCGCCACGGCGCTCGACGATGACCCGCGCGAACTCCCGCAGAAACTCCGTGTCCCCGGGACGCGGAGTTTCTTTCGTTTCCTCCCCCGGGAAGTAACTGGAGTGATCGCCGAAACCCTCCAGCTCCCAGACCTCGGCCCCGAACCTGCGGGCCGTCGGGTCCGGCCCGTGCACCCCCGTCAGCGGGGCGGTCGTCAACGAGATCGGATCGCCCGCGGCGGTGGCGGCGTGCACCTGCGGGTCATCGGAATCCAGCACCAGGTCCGAGACGTGGTTGACGCCCATGCCGGGCGATCCGATCACCACGAGGTCGTCCGCGGCGAGCCCGCCGTTCTCATGAGAAGCGGCCGCGCCGGTGACCACCGAGCCGTAGCTGTGCCCGACCACCACCCGATGCTGGTCGGGGTAGCGGCGGGCGAGTTCACGCTGAAACTGAGCCAGCGCCGCCCCTCCCGCGGCGGCCGGGCGCGGATCCAGGCCAGCGGGCACGTCCGGGGGCGCCGCGTATCCCAGCCAGACGACTCCAGCGCCGCCAGCCGCCCCGGACAGGGCGCGGGCATGGTCGATCTGCCGCGACCAGCCGGCGGGATCGGAAGAGGACACCCCGGCGACGAAGGTGGTGACCGATTCGGCCTCGGCCACATCTCCCACTGCGGCGACCAGCCCTCCGGCCGGGGTCTCCAGCACGCGCAGATCCGCGTGCTGACGGGCCAGCTCCACGACGTGCTCCGGAGCGGTCAACAACAGGTATTCATGGATGACGTCCACGTCCTCCCCGGGAAAATCCCGCCAGCTTTCGGCGGACGGGGGCAGGGAGTCGGCGCATAACGCATCGATATGGCGGGCGCACGCCAGATCGAGGACCTGGCCCATGGCGCGCAGTGAATTTAGCACGGTGAGCACCGCGGGGGAACGGTCTGTGAGCCGGTCGGCGACCGTGATGACGGCGGCGACCGCCGTGTCCAGACGATGTTGCAGCTCGGCGGTGATGCGCAGGGCGTCCACGATGCCGGCGATGGTTTCCGCCGGGCGCCGGTATCCTTCTGCGGCCGTGGCCAAAGCACGGAAAGCCCCGTCTGCGGCCGTTCCGGAGAAGGAAGTCCCGGCCAGCGCGGCGCGTTCATCCAGCAGCTGCTCCTGCACCGCGACGACCTCTCGGCCGAACCCGGACCAGGCGCCCATGTGCCCGAGCAGGTGAGCGGCGGAGAGCGGCAGGTCGGACGCGCTCACCGCCATCCGCTCCGGGTGAATGCGACGGCGGTGCGCTCATCGGCGCCGGCGATGGTGTGCGCCAGCCGGCTGATTTCCCGCCACCGCGTGGCGCCGTGGCGCTGGACCGCCTGCACTCTGCGGGTCTCCAGCTCCGCGGCCCGGCGCAGGGCGGCGGCAGTGCGTGAACCGTCCGCATCGGAGCCCGGGGCAATGAGCGGATGGACGGGGTCGCGGTTGCGCTCGGCGATGCGGGCGGCCGCGGAGTCGATGGTGAGGTGGTCTGCCGGTGAGTGGGTCATGCCCCGCAGTCTGACCGGATCACTGTGCCGCAGGAGTCGAATGCCGAGCACGCATGTGGACAAGTGAGGTTGTCCACAACCTGCCCCGGGCGGTCCTGGCCGGCCGGGTGCGGGCAGGGACGCCACCTGTTAGGGAGCAAAGCCGTGGAAAGAACGCGGTGGGCTCTCTACGCTGGGGGCATGCGAGTAGCAGCAGTGCAGTTGACCACCGGGGCGGACCTGGACGAGAACCTGACCATCGCCGAGGACGCGATCAGGCGTGCCGCCGAGCAGGGCGCCCGATTGATCGTGTTGCCCGAGGCCACCAGCCAGGCCTTCGGCACGGGCCGGCTGGACACGGCGGCGGAGGGGCTCGAAGGAAAGTTCGCCACCGCCTTGCGGTCGTTGGCCGCGGAGCTGGAGGTGGTGGTCGTCGCCGGCACGTTCCGGCCGGCCGACACGATCGAGCGCGACGGCAAGACCATCAACCGGGTATACAACACCGCGCTAGTCACCGGTGCTGGGCTGCACGTCGGCTACGACAAAATCCACACCTACGACGCCTTCGACTACCGCGAGTCCGACACCGTGCGCCCGGGCACGGAGACCCTGGTCGTCGAGGTGGACGGCGTGAAGGTGGGCGTGGCCGTGTGCTACGACATCCGCTTCCCCGAGCAGTTCAAGGAGATGGCCCGCGCGGGTGCGGAGATCGTCGTCGTGCCCACGAGCTGGGCGGACGGCCACGGCAAACTAGAGCAGTGGCGGATCGTGACTGCCGCGCGCGCCTTGGACTCCACCTGCGTGATCGTCACGGCCGGACAGGCGCGGCCCGGCGGCGAGGAGGCGGCCGGGGAAGAGTCCGGGCCGACCGGGATCGGCCATTCGGCGATCATCTCCGCCACGGGGCGCCGATGGGTGGAAGCCGGTTATGAGCCGGAGATCTTGGTCTGGGACGTAGACCAAGAACACGTGGCCAAGACGCGCCAGGCGCTGCCGGTGCTGTAGATCGCCCGCGCCGGGGTCAGAACAACGGCCGCGGCCAGAGTTCGGTGGCGTCGAAGCGTTGGATGTGGATGCGCGGCCAGGGGGTCTCGCGGGCGCTGAGCTCGACGACGGTTTCGTCGACGGCCTCGGCCGGGCCGGTGACGAGAAATTCCGCCTCGGCGAGATCCTCAGGGCTCACGGCGGCGTCGAGTAGTTCGCCGGTGGTGGCGGCGATGACGGGGGAGCGTTGCGCGGAGCGCTCGGTGGGCCACCACGCGTTGGTGGGGGATTGGCTGACGGGGGTGACGGTCAGCCAGTCCACGTCGGCGGCGAAGGCGTCGAAGAAGTCGACTCCGACGAGCTCGCCGGGGTATTCGGCGGCGAGGACCAGATGCAGGGGTGGGGCGTCGGCCTGTCCCGCCCGGTCGAGGACGAGGGCCTTTGCGGCGGCGGTGCCGGCGCCGTAGGCGATGAGCACCGCTGGGGAATCGGCGGGGAGGGTGAAGTCGCCGCGGGCCGCGCCGATGGACCACAGGTCGCCCACGCGGGCGGTCGCCAGCAGCGGGGAGGCGGCTCCGCCGTCGACGGTGTGGATGTGAAATTCGACGGTGCCGTACTCGTTGGCCGGGTAGGCGGGCGTCAGGTTGCGCCAGATGCCGGGCAGGTAGTTGGTGGTCACCGGCATGTATTGGCCGGCCTGGTAGGACAGCGGGGTGCCGCATTCCAGGTGCACGGTGCTGCGCCGCTGCGAGTGGCGGATGACCTCGGTGACTTCGCCGACGGAGACCGCCGGGATGCCGGAGAGGTCGGCGGTGTGCGCGGAGGCTTGCATGGCGAAGCAGATGGCGGTGACGGCGCGTTCTGCGGGGGCGAGCAGGCGGGGGTCGAAGGAGCTCTCTTCCTGTGCCAGGGTGCGCAGCCCGGTGATGAGCATGTCGTTGAAGCGCTGGTAGAGCTCGGTGGGAAAGCCGTGCCGGCGATGCGACATCCCGAGCTGGCGCATGCGCACCAGGGCTTCCTGCGACACGGCGCCGGAGGAGTCGCTGCGTTCTAAGACCCAGGCCACGGAAACCGCCAGTTCCCGATGGCTGGCGGAGGCGCGCATGGGAAAAATTTGCCGGGAGGCGAGTTCGGCCGCGTACAACTGGTTCTGGACGAGGTCGCGGAACCGGTCTGCGTGGGTGCGCAGCAACGCGCCGACCGGAGCGAGCGTGTCAGGTAAGGCGTCGGGCATGGTCCTATTCTGCCCGACGCCGCGGAGGTCGTGCGCTTCAGTCGATCGGGTAGCCGGTGACGGGCCCTTCGGGGGCGGGAATCCAGCCGAGCGCCGGGGCGACGTGCTCGGCGAAATTCTGCAGGATCGACACGTTGACGTCCACGCCCATCTGGTTCGGGATGGTCAGCAGCAGGGTGTCCGCGGCGGCGATGGCGGGGTCGGCCTTCAGCTGTTCGATGAGCGTGTCCGGCTCGGCGGCGTAGGAGCGGCCGAAGGTGACGTTAGTGCCTTCGCCGAGGGAGCCGATCTGGTCCTTGCCGGTGGCGGAGGTGGCGAACAGCTGCCGGTCGCGGTCGGTGACGATGGGGAAGATGGAGCGGGAGACGGACACGCGCGGGGTCCAGTCGTGCCCGGCCTTTTTCCACGTCTTCCGGTAGACCTCGATCTGTTCGGCCTGGACCTCGCCGAGGGTGCGGCCGTCGGCTTCGGAGACGAGCGTGGAGCTCATCAGGTTCACGCCGTCCGCGGCGGCCTGTTCGGCGGAGGCGTTGGTGCCGGAGCCCCAGAAAATGTTTTTGCGCAGGCCGGGGGCGTGGGGGAAGACGGGCAGCGGAGTGCCGGCGCGGTACATGCGCGGGTACTGCTTCTCGGCGGGGGCGGCCACGGCCACGCGGTAGCCGTCGATGGCGGCCAGGAAGGACTCGAACTTGGCGCGGGCCATGTCGGCGCCGTTGTCGGCCTCGGCGGTGTAGCCGAAGGCTTCCCAGCCTTTGTCGGCGGGCTCGGGGGAACCGCGGGAGACGCCCAAAGCCACGCGCCCGCCGGAGAGCAGGTCTAGCGCAGCAGCCTCTTCGGCGAGGTAGAGGGGGTTTTCATAACGCATGTCGATCACGCCGGTGCCGACCTCGATGTGCTTGGTGGAACCTGCGATCGCGCCGAGCAGCGGCATGGGGGAAGCGCCCTGCGGGGCGAAGTGGTGGACGCGGAAGGAGGCGTTGTTCACGCCGATCTCGTCGGCGGCCTGGGCGATGGCCAGGCCGTCTTGGAGGACCTGGGCGGCGTCGGGACCCGCCTGGTTGCCGAGGGCGTAGTGGCCGAAGCTTAAAAATCCGAATGCTTTCATGCCCGCCATGGTAGTTGACATGTCACCATCCGGCAAGGGGTCAGCTCAGGCGTCGATACGCTTCCCGGCCCGCCCGTCGTCCCGCCCGGGTCGCCCCGACGGTCGACGCCGTCGAGCCGTAGCCGACGAGCAGCACTCGCCCGTCCGCGGCGGGCGAGACCTCGTCGGCCATCTCAATGCCCTCCGGCCCGCGCAACTTCATCGGCGCCAGGTGGCGCAACGCCGCGCGGAAGCCGGTGTTCCAGAAGATCACGTCCGCCTCCACCTCCGTGCCCGGCGGCAGTGGATCCCACGACTCCGGCAGCACCAATTCGTCGTTGTCCGACGGGCCCAGGCCTTCCGCTGTATCGCTCAGCGGTTCGCCGAAGACCACGCCCGTCGGCGTGATCCGGTCGAACATCCCCCGGGAGACCAGCAGCCCGCGCGCCCCGCCCGCGACCTCGTCGGTAATCAGCCCGATGCCGGTGGTGCCCACCACCGAGGCCGGCTGCTTGCCCGCGAACGTCCGCTCCCGCACGGACTTCTCCACGTCGACGCCCCACTGCGAGTCCTCGTCCTCCCAGCGCACGGTGAAATTCGGCGGACGGCGCGTGGCCCACACCGTTTCCCCGGCCACGCCCTCCAGCTCCAGCAGGAACTGGATCGCCGACAGGCCGCCGCCGACCACCAGCACTTTCTGCTCCGCGAAATCCTCCGCCCGCACATAGTCCCTGGTGTGCAGCTGGGTTCCCCGGAAAGAACGGATCCCCGGCAGGTAGGGCACGTAGGGGTTCGTCCAGGTGCCCGTCGCATTGAGCACGACGTCGGCGGTGAAGTCGCCCGCCTGGCTGGCCACGCGCAAGGCCGACGTCGGGTCGTTCTCGTCGACGGGGGTGACCGACTTCACCCGCGCCGGGCGCACGACCTGCAGGTCGAATTCCTGCTCGTAGGCGCCGTAGTATTCGGCGACCAGCGTGCTCGAAGGGACGGCGGGGTCCGGGCGCTTCATCTCCATCCCGGGCAGGTCGGCGATGCCGTGCGCCTTGCCCAGCGTCAGGGAGTCCCAGCGGTGGCGCCATGCCCCGCCCGGCCCGTCATTGCCGTCGAGCACGAGAAAGTCGCCGTCCGGGCCCGGGGTGAGGCCGCGGCGGGCCAGTTCGTGGGCGGCGGCCCCTCCCGCCGGGCCGGCGCCGAAGATGATCGCGCGGAAGTG
>CALZCR010000027.1 GCA_945631445.1 uncultured Corynebacterium sp.
CATCGCCGCGGTCACGCACTTCTACCCGCACCGCCTGCGCGGCACCGCGTTGGGCTGGGCGCTGGGGGTGGGCCGTATCGGTGCGGTGGTGGCGCCGCAGCTCGCGGGCCTGCTGCTGTCGTGGGGCCTCGGCCCCGAGTCGAACTACCTGCTCTTCGCAGTCTCGGCTCTGCTGTCCTCCCTGTCGCTGATCATCTTGTACAACATTCAGCGACGCAGCCCGAGCACCACGAAAGCGGTGGTGTACGAGCCCGCCAGCTCCTCCTAGAGTCCCCGGCGCCGGGCCGGCGGGCCCGATGCGCTGACCGCACAGCTAACATTCATAAAAATAACCTACTTGGAAGGAAGGGTTGACCTACATGTCTACCGCAACTCCCACCACTGAACTCGCCGGCAAGAAAATCATTGTCTCCGGCGGAGGCATCGGCGGCGCCTCCACGGCGCTGGCGCTGGCGCTGCGTGGCGCAGACGTCACTCTCT
This sequence comes from uncultured Corynebacterium sp., assembly GCA_945631445.1. Lineage (GTDB taxonomy): Bacteria > Actinomycetota > Actinomycetes > Mycobacteriales > Mycobacteriaceae > Corynebacterium. The sequence continues at coordinate 481 of CALZCR010000027.1, forward strand.
ACGAACGCCACGAGGAGTTCAAGGAGGTCGGCGCCGGCCTGCAGATCGGCCCCCACGGCGTGAAGATCCTGGAGAAGTGGGGGTTGGGGGACAAGGCCATCCAAGCTGGCTACCTGCCCGACGACATGCAGTTCCGTGACGCGGTCACCGCCGAAAACATCCTGACCATGAAGTTCGACGAGACTTTCCGCGAGCGCTACGGCGCCCCCTACCTGGTGGTGCACCGCTCCGACTTACTGACCCTCCTCGTCGAGGCCGGCCGTGAGGCGGGCGCTGACCTGGTCAACGGCGTCTCTGTCCTAGGTGGCGAGGAAAACGCCGCCGGTGACGGAGTCGAGGTCAAGATCGAGCACCGCGCCGACGGCAGCGTCGAGACCGTTTCCGCGGACCTGCTCGTCGCCTGCGACGGCATCCACTCCGTGTTCCGTCAGGAAATCGTCCAGGACGAGCCTGTGCCGAGCGCCTACGTGGCCTACCGCGGCACCTCGGACCTGCCGAACGACCCGGACATGCAGGGTCTGAACTCGGTGGTGGGCTACATTGGCCCGCGCTGCCACTTCATCCAGTACCCGCTGCGCCAGGGAGAGCTGCTCAACCAGGTCGCCGTGTTCCAGTCGCCGCGGTACTTGGACGCGCTGATCAACGGCACCGAAGTCCCGGAGGACTGGGGAAACAACGACGAGTTCAAGGACGCTTTCGGGCACACCAACGAGTTCGTCCAGGGACGCCTCGGCCACATGTGGCTGGACCAGTGGTGGCAGATGGCCGACCGGGAACCGCTGACCGACTGGGTGGTCAGCGACCACATCATCGTCATGGGCGACGCCGCCCACCCGCCCTTGCAGTACATCGCTTCTGGCGCGGTCATGGCCATGGAGGACGGCGAGACTCTGGCGCTGTACGCCTCCGAGGCCGCTGCCGCGGGCGACGTGGACTGGGGCTCGGTAGTCCGCGAGGTCTCCGATGAGCGGGCCCCGCGTTGTGGCCGCATTCAGACCACCTCCCGTTTCTGGGGCGAGATGTGGCACGTCGACGGCGTCGCCCGCCACGTGCGCAACGAGGCTTTCCGCCAGGCGGAGCGCGGCGGCTGGTTCCACTACGCCGACTGGCTGTGGAACTACGATCCGGCCCGCCGCGACTACGTCAACAATCCGGAGCTGGGCGAGCTGCCGGAGGGGTTGAAGGACTGGGAGTACAACATCCACAAGATCCAGCGTCAGCGGGACGCCGGGGTGAGCGCAGAGGACATCACCGTCTAGCTCACCGCCGGAGGAAACGCTCCACTTCGTCGGCGGCGTCCGCGCAGATGATCGGCAACTCCGCCTGCTCCGCGCGGGAAAACCCCTTGAGCACGTACGACGCCGGGTCCATTCGACCGGGCGGGCGGCCGACGCCCACCGCGAGCCGCTGGTAGTCCTTTGTGCCCAGCGACTTGGTGACCGATTTCAGCCCGTTGTGCCCGTGGTCTCCGCCGCCGAGGCGCAGCCGCACCTCGGCGAAATCCAACTCGAGCTCGTCATGGATGACGATGATCTCATCCGCGGGGACCGAAAAGTAGTTCGCCAGGGCTTTGACGGGTCCGCCGGAGACATTCATGTAACCGCGGGTGCGGCCCACCACGACTTTACGGTTGCCGAGCCGGCCGGCCGGGAGTTCGGCGATCTCCGTGTTGGTGCGCTTGTGCACGCTCAAAGAGGCCGGCATGGGAACCACGCGTGAGCACAGCTCTTCGATGACGTCGACGCCGATGTTGTGGCGCGTGCCGGCGTACTTGGGGCCGGGGTTGCCCAGGCCGATGATGAGAACAGGGTTATCAGACACGCGCACCATCTTCTCACACCCGAAAAAGGGCGCACCCCGGGCGCATCGTCGACGATGCGCCCGGGGTGCGGGAGTAAGAGAGGAGAAGTCGAAAGACTACTCGTTCTCTTCGGCCGCCGGAGCAGCCTCGGTGGCCTCGGTGGCCTCGGCCTCTTCGTCCTCCTCCGGGACGTCGGCGACTTCCTCGTGGGTGATGTTGAGGACCAACGTATCGGCCTCGTCGATGAGCTCGACGCCCTCCGGCAGGGCGATGTCTCCGGCCAGGATCTGGTTGCCGGCCTCGATGCCCTCGACGCTGACGACGATCTCTTCCGGAAGCGTGAGCGCGTCCGCGACGATGGTCAGGGTGTCCAGCTCCTGGATGAGCATGGCGCCGGAGAAGACCTCGCCCTCGGTGATGACCGGGACCTCGACCTCGACCTTTTCGCCGCGCTTAATGCTGAACATGTCCAGGTGATCGACGTCCATGGTCAGGACGTTCTGGTCGATGGCCTTGACCATGCACAGGTGCTGCTCGCCGTCGATCTCGATTTCGACGACGGCGTTGACGCCCTCATTGCGCAGGAGGGCGTGGATCTCGAGCAGATCGGCGTGGAAGTGGATCGGCTCGTGGTGGCTGGCGTAGATGACGCCCGGCAAGCGGAAGTCGCGGCGCAGGCGACGTGCGGCGCCCTTGCCGAATTCGGTCCGTGCCTGTGCCTGGATGATGGTGGTTTCAGCCATGGTGTGCTCCTCAGTGGTCGTGGGGTGGGGACGGTCGAGGCTCACGGTGAAACGCAAAAACCTGCGACCGACTCAAAATTCAAGGACGTGTCCTCGTCGAGTCATCGCAGGTTAAGAAATCTGTGATTCATCATCGCGTCGATAACGGCCGTGAAGCCCTCGCCGAGACGGCGTTTAATGTAACACGGCCGGGAAGGCGCCACCAAACCCGGGGAGCGCCGCTGCCAGGCTTTCACCCTGGACACCGTTGGCCAGCTCGGCTGCCTGGCCAACGGGATAAGGTAAGTCGATTATGAAGCAGAGACTGCAGTTTGCGGCGATCCTCATCGGCGGGTTCGTCGGCCCCTTCACCGGGCAGGCGCTGGCCGTCGTGCTGCCGGAGTTCGCGGAGACTTTCGACGTCACCGTGGCCCGGGCGGCGGCCACCATGTCGATCTATCTGTTCCCGTTCGCGACGATGATGCTTATCTCCGGTCGTTTAGTGCGCCGCTTCCCGCCGCACCGGGTGGTGGGCTTCGCCTATGCCGTGACTTTGCCGCTGGCGTTGCTGTTGCTGGTCACGCCGTCGTGGTGGTTGTTTGCTGCGGCGTTCGCGGCTATCGGCGTGGCGAACGCCTTCACCACGCCCGTGCTGCAGATCATGCTGCGCGCGATCACGCCGAAGGAGAAGCTCGGTCAGGCGTTGGGCACCTACGCCGCCATGCAATCTTTGGGCATGCTGTCCGCTCCGCTGGTCTCCGGGTTGGCGAGCCTGGTCACCTGGCGGCTGGCTTTCTTGGTCACCGCCGGGGCGGCCGCCTATATCCTGTTGGTGCGCCTGCCGGTGGTGCCTCCGCCCGCCGGCGCAGACAACGCCGCGGCCGGGCGAGTGCGGGTGGCTCCGACCCTGGTGCACATGGCGACGAGCTTCGTCGTCGGGTGCGGCATCATCGGCGTCGGTTTCATGACCTCGCTCTACGTCGGCGACGCTTTCGGCTTGGGGCCGGTCGGCCGTGGGCTGGTCGTGATGGCCGGTGGGGCGGCGGCCTTCTTCGCCTCCCGTCAGATCGGCGCCATGGCGGACCGGTACGGAGCGACGACGGTGCTGGTGGCCAGCGGCGTGATCGCCGCGGTGGCCTTGTTCATGCTGCCGATCGCCCCGTGGGCGGCGCTGGTGGCCTTGTTCTGGGCCGCCGCGGTCGCCTCCGCGCAGGGCATTCAGGCGACGATCAACCTCACGGTCATCGAAGGGCCGGCGGGCTCGTCGCTGATTTCCACGGTGCAGGCGTTCCGGTTCTTCGGCTCGGCGGCGGCCCCGGTGCTCTTTCTGCCGATCTACACGGGCGTCGGCGGCGCCGCGTTTTGGGTGTCCTCCGCGGCGCTGGTGCTGGCCGCGGCCGCTCGGTGGTGGGTGGGGAAAGCGGAGCAGCGTGAGCGGTCTTCTTAGAGCGCGGTGTAGCCGCCGTCGACCAAGTGGTAGGAACCGGTGATGAAAGACGCCTCCTCGGACAGCAGGAAGCGCACCAGCGACGCACCTCCTGCGGTTCTCCGGTGCGGCCGAGCACGTGCTTGGTGGCGAGCTGGTCCTGGACCTCCTGGGGCAGAGAATCCTGCAGCGGGGTGCGGATATAGGCCGGGCCGACCGCGTTGACGCGGATGCCCTTATCGCCGTACTCTGCGGCGGCGTTCTTGGTGAAGCCGACGATGGCGTGCTTCGAGGCCGTGTAGGCGGAGTTCTCTAAAATCGCGACGGCGCCGTGGATGGAGGCCATGTTCACGATCGCGGTCTGCGCGGGGTTGTCCTGCTTGAGGAACTGTGCGATCTGGTAGTGGTTGCCGTAGACGACGCCGTTCAGGTTGAGTTGGATGACGTGGTCCCACGTATCCAGATCCATCTCGCCGACCTTGGCTCCCGGACCGTTGATGCCCGCGTTGTTGACCGCCAGATGCAGGGCCCCGAACTTCTCGACGGCAAACTCCACCGCAGCCTTATTGTCCTTACGGGTGGAGGCGCCCATTTGGAAGGCGAAAGCCTCTCAGTTGGACTCGCCGATTTCTCCGGCCACCCGCTCAGCGGCCGCCAAGTTGATGTCGGCGGCGATGATTTTTGCGCCGTGTGCGGCGAGATCTTTCGCGGTGGCTTCTCCGAGTCCGGAGCCGGCTCCGGTGACGAGGGCTACTTTTCCGTTGAACGTGGTCATGTTTTCTCCTTCATTCTCTGCGGCTGATCGCCGCCGGGATTAGGGTGGGCGGCACCGAACGGTGCCTAGCTTCCACCTCACAAGAAGTTTGATGATATGTCATCGAAATTTATTGGGGTGCAGAACCAACGACGCCCCGCCGGCCGCCACAGGGGCGGTCAACGGGGCGTCGGGCGGGGGAGAGTTAGGCGTCGCCCTCGAAGAGGGTGGTGACGGAGCCGTTTTCGAAGATCTCCTTGATCGTGCGCGCCAGCAGCGGGGCGATGGACAAGACCGTGAGGTTCTTCCAGCCTTCGGTGCTTTGCGGCAGGGTGTCGGTGGTGATGATCTCCTCTGCGCCGCACTCGCTGAGGCGCTCGCGAGCGGGATCGGAGAACACGCCGTGGGTGCAGGCGATGACCACGTCCTTGGCGCCCGCCTCCTTGAGCACCTTGACGGCGCCGGCGATGGTCCCGCCGGTGTCGATCATGTCGTCCATCAGGACACAGTTCTTGCCTTCGACGTCGCCGACCACGCGGTTGGAGACGACCTGGTTGGCGGCGTCGACGTCACGGGTCTTGTGGACGAAAGCCATCGGCGCGCCGCCCAGGGTGTTGGCCCACTTTTCGGCGCTCTTGACGCGGCCGGCGTCCGGGGAGACCACGACGAGGTTGTCCATGCCGTAGTTGTCCATGATGTAGTCGGTGAGGATCGGCATGGCGTGCATGTGGTCGACCGGGCCGTCGAAGAAGCCCTGGATCTGATCGGTGTGCAGGTCGACCGAGACGATGCGGTCGGCGCCGGCGGCGGTCAGCAGGTCGGCGATCAGGCGGGCGGAGATGGGCTCGCGGCCGCGGTGCTTCTTGTCCTGGCGCGCGTAGGGGTAAAACGGCAGAATCGCCGTGATGCGCTTCGCGGAGCCGCGCTTGAGGGCGTCGATCATGATCAGCTGTTCCATGATCCACTTGTTCAGCGGCTGGGTGTGCGACTGCAGCACGAAGCAGTCTGCGCCGCGGACCGACTCCTTGAAGCGGACGAAGATTTCACCGTTGGCGAAGTCGTGCGCCGACATCGGGGTCAATTCCGTGCCGAGCGCCTCCGCCACCGCCTCGCCGAGCTCCGGGTGTGCCCGCCCAGAGAACAGCATCATGTTCTTGTGGCTTTCGGTCCAGTGTCCCGTCATTATGTGCAGCCTTAGCCTTCCTGCTGTTGATCCTGCTCAGACCGCTCACGCGCCTGGCGAGCGGCGTCGGCGGCCGGCGTTCCCGGCCGCTTCTTTTCGACCCACCCCTCGATGTTGCGCTGGCGTCCTTCCTTGATGGCCAACGCGCCCGCGGGGACGTCGTCGAGAATTACTGTACCCGCCCCCGTGTAGGCGCCGTCACCGATGGTCACCGGAGCGACGAACATGGTGTCCGAGCCGGTGCGCACGTGGCTGCCGATGGTGGTGTGGTGTTTGGCCACGCCGTCGTAGTTGACGAAGACGCTGGAGGCTCCGATGTTGGTTTCCTCGCCGACCGTGGCGTCGCCGATGTAGGTCAGGTGCGGCACCTTGGAGCCGGCGCCGAGGGTGGCGTTCTTCGCCTCCACGAATCCGCCGAGTTTGCCGCCCTTGCCCAGCACCGTGTTCGGCCGGATGTAGGTGAACGGGCCGACGGTGGCCTGCGCCCCGATGACGGAGCACTCGCCGTGGGTGCGGACGACGGTGGCGTCTTCACCGACGGTCATGTCGGTCAGCGTGGTGTCCGGGCCGATTTCCGCGCCGTCAGCGATGGAGGTGGCGCCCCACAGCTGGGTGTTCGGGTGGATGACCACGTCCCGGCCGACGGTGACGTCGACGCCGATCCAGGTGGACTGCGGGTCGACGACGGTGGCGCCGCCCAGCATGGCCTGTTCCACCGTGCGGCGGTTGAGCTCGCGGCCGGCCTCGGCCAGCTGCACGCGGTTGTTCACGCCGGCCAGCTCACGGGCGTCGTCGGCGATGTGTGCGCGCACGGGATGCCCGTCGCCGCGGGCGATGCCCAGCACGTCGGTCAGGTAGAGCTCGCCTTGGGCGTTGTCGGTGTCCAAGCGCCCCAGCGCGTCGCGCAGGATGGCGCCGTCGAAGGCGAAGACGCCGGAGTTGACCTCGTTGATGGCGCGCTGGTCCTCGGTGGCGTCCTTCTGCTCGACGATGGCGGTGACCTCGTCGGAGTCATCGCGCACGATCCGGCCGTAACCGGTGGGGTCGGGCAGCTTCATGGTCAGCACGGTGACGGCGGCACCGGCGGAGACGTGCGCGTCATGCAGGGACTGCAGGGTCGCGGCCGTCAGCAGCGGCACGTCGGCGTTGGTGACGATCACGGTGCCCTCGTAGTCGGCGAGGTCGGCCAACCCGCAGGAGACGGCGTGTCCGGTGCCGTTTTGCTCCTCCTGCACCGCCTGCATCACTTCGCGGTTCAACTCTTGGGCGACCCGGTCGGCTTCCGGCGAGACTTGGTCGCGCTGGTGGCCCACGACGGCCACGATGTGCTCCGGGTTCAGGCCGTGGGCGGCGTACAGCGAGTGAGACAGTAGGGACCGGCCGCCGATCTCGTGGAGCGTTTTCTGCTTGTCGGACTTCATGCGGGTGCCGGCGCCGGCCGCCAGGACAATCACGGTGCAGGGGGTGGGGGTAGCCACTCGGTGTGTCTCCTCGCTGGTTGGGGGTTATCGGGGACGTGGAAAAACTACTCGCCCAGCATATCGCCAGGCGCCCCGCTAAGGGGCGTGAACGCGGCCCGGGGGTGTGAGTCACTTAGGTTTTCGCCGAGACGTCGTCCATCTTGCCCGCCGCCAGGACCCCGACCAGCCCGGTTCCGGCCAAAAACAGCAGCGCCGCCGTGGAACCGGCCAGCGCGATCAACCCGGAGACGAGTCCCACCAGCAGCAAGATGACCCCCATCATGGTGTTCGCCGCCCCGGTGTAGCGGGTGCGTTGATCGCCTTCGGCCATGTCCACCAGGTAGGTTTTTCGGCCGACCCGCACGGCGGTGTGGGCCAGCTGGATGAGGAAGAACCCCAGCGGCAGTCCCCAGGCCGCGATGGCGCCGGGGGCGAAGTGGGCGACGGCGACGACGGCCACGATCGCGGCGGAGGCCACCGCGGCTCCGCCGGCCATGACGTTGCGGGAGGACAGGTCGGACCAGGCGCCGGAGATCCGCCCGCCCACCAGCGAGGCGAGCGAGGAGGCCACGACGAAGAGGCCGACGCCGGTGAGGTCGTGGCCGATCTCCTGGGAAAGGGTGACCACGAACGTCGTCGACAGGGCGGAGACCAGCAGCAGGGAGCGCACGATCACGAAGGCGCGAAACTTCGCGTCGCCGGTAAACAGTGCCCACGTGTCCGCCCACCACCGCGTGTTCAGTCCCTGGGGCTCGTCTTCGGGGACGGGCTCATCGATGGTGGTGAACACGGCAGTGGCCAACAACCATCCGATTGCGCCGAGCCCGCTCAAACCCGCCAGCGCCCAGTCCGGCAGCGAACCCTGCACGAACGACAGCGCCAGCCCGAAGACCAAGGCCACGCCCCCGGCCAGCGCGGTGGCCCGGCCGGTGATCTTTCCTCTGACGCCTTTGTGCAGCGTGCGCCCCATCACGTCTTTGCCCGCCAGGGAACACAGGGAGCGAAACACCGCCAGCACCGCGAGCAGGGCGACCACGGAGGCGCCGAGGGCCCAGCCGCGCAGAAACAGCGCGGACAAAGCGATGAGGGCGGCGGCGACGGCTTGGCCCGCAGACCCGAGCAACCAGATGCGTTTGCGGGAACGGTGGTGGGTGACCCACGGGGTCAGCGCGGCCTGCGGCAGCATGGAACCGGACTCGCGGACCGGCACCAGCATCGCGGTGAAGAACCCGGGCGCCCCGGCCGCCTGCAACAGCCAGGGAAGCACCGTTTTGGCGTTGACGAGTTGATCTCCCACGCCCTGCAGTCCGTTGGCCCACACGAAGCGCCGGGCGTTGTGCTGTTCTGAGTGGGTGAGATCCGCGTCTGTCATGCCTGCCAAGAATAGTGGCCGCCTCGAGGAAAAGTAATATATTCAGGCATTCGTGCACGCCCGCAGGTCTGACTGGGTGAGGAGCCGGGGGAGCGCGGCGGCCGGTCTACTCTGATGGGGAGAAAGTAGACAGCTCAGTCTTTGTCTCCAGGAGGTCCCGTGCCCGCGTTATCCCTGCCCGCCATCTCGCTCCAGCGCCTCGTCGGCGGCCCCGATCGCGCAGCCGAAATTGAACGGTTGCGCGAAGTCACCCACACCATCGGGTTTTTCTACCTCGTCGACCACGGCGTCCCCGAAGACCTGCAGCGGCGTCTTTTCGCGGTGGCCAAAAAGTTTTTCGCCCAGCCCGCCGAGGTCAAAGAAGAGATCTCCAACATCGCAAGCCCCCAGTACCGCGGTTACGCCGCCGTCGGCGACGAACGCACCCAGGGACAGGTCGACTGGCGCGAACAGATCGACTACGGGCCGGAACGCGAGGAAATCACTGACGGCCTCGACGAGCATCCGTGGCGCGTGCTGGAAGGGCCGAACCCCTGGCCGGAGACTCTGCCGGAGATGCGGCCGCTGGTCACCGAGTGGACCGACAGGCTCACCGACGTCTCCCTGATCCTGCTGCGTTCGTGGGCGGAGTCGCTGGGCCAGCCGGCGGACTTCTTCGACCCGTATTTCTCCCGTCCGTTCCCGCTGTTGAAACTGTGCCACTATCCGGCCCCCGGCGACGGGGAGGCCGGACAAGGCGTCGGCGCCCACCACGACTCCGGGGTGCTGACCCTGCTGCTGCCGGAAGAAGGATCCACCGGCCTGCAAGTGAAAAACGACGACAACTGGATCGACGTGGACGCACCCGCGAATCACTTCGTGGTCAACATCGGCGAATTGCTGGAGATCGCCACCGACGGCTACCTCAAGGCCACCCCGCACCGCGTGTCGCCCACCAAGCCAGGGCAGTCGCGCCACTCCCTGCCGTACTTCTTGACCCCGAACTTAGACGCCCGCATGCCTAAAGTCCCCCTGCCGGAGCACCTCGCCGGCGCGGCGCGCG
>CALZCR010000028.1 GCA_945631445.1 uncultured Corynebacterium sp.
GTCCACGGTCAACATGGGCCTGGCCATGCTGTTGACCATCGGCGGCGGCATCGCCGCGTTCATCACCGTGCTGGTCAGCGTGTTCACCCGCAAGTACGGCTCCCGCACCGTGACCTTGCTGTACGCGGCGCTGCAGGGCCTGTTCCTCGGCGGCTTCTCCCTGCTGGTTTCTGGCATGTGGGAGGGTGACGCCGACGCCGGCGCGATCATCGGCCAGGCCATCCTGGGCACCGTGGGCGTGTTCGTCGGCATGCTGATCGTCTACAAGACCGGCGCCATCCGGGTCACGCCGAAGTTCACCCGCTTCATCACCGCCGCCATCATCGGCGTCGCCGTCCTGGCGTTGGGCAACTTCCTGCTGGCCATCTTCACCCCGATGAACCCGCTGCGCGACGGCGGCACCCTGGCGATCGTCTTCTCGCTGGTCTGCATCGTGCTGGCGGCCCTGAGCTTCCTGCAGGACTTCGACGAAGCCGACAAGATGATCCGCGCCGGCGCCCCCTCGCAGATGGCCTGGGGCATCGCACTCGGCTTGACCGTCACCCTGGTGTGGCTCTACACCGAGATCCTGCGCCTGCTGAGCTACTTCCAGCGCGACTAGACTCTCGCGCCCCGTAGCGGGCACACAAGGACTCGGGCCCTTCCTCCACCGGCCAGCGGTGGGGGAAGGGCCCGATTTCTGTGAGTTTCGGGTCGGCTCGGCCGACGACGAAAAGCTACTGGACGACCTCAGCGCCGTCGACGGTGATGGTGGTGAAGACCATGCCTTCGTCGGTCTCTTCCGCGGCAGACAGGACGACCTCGGAGACGGCGCCGGTGGTCTGGTTGGTGCCGGTGCCGGTCGCCTCGTCCTCGTCCCACTCAGTCCAGGTGATGGCGGTGACGGCGTTGACCGGGTTGGCGCAGTCCAGGGTCACCTGCTCCGGCTCCTGGGCCGGAACGCTGACGCAGTCGATGAAGGACACCTCGGAGACGGCCGTGGCGGCCACGGTCTCAGTTTCGGTGGCGGTGGTCATTTCCGTGCCGGTGGTCTCAGCGGCGGAGTCCACGCCCACGGTGTCGGCATCCTGCTCGAGGGCGGTGTCGACCTTCTCCGTGGACGGGTTCTCGAGCTGGGGCGAGCACGCCGCCAGCGCGAAGCCGGCCAGGGAAGCCGCGGCGACGGCGGCGAAGGAACGGGAGTAACGGGAAATCTGAGACAACGCAGTCAGTCCTTTGAGGTAGTCAGTGCTGAAATGGTGCTCCGCGGCTACTTCGCGCGCGGAGTGGCCGCCTTCGCAGAGTCGTACGGGGCAGCGTCGACGAGGGTCACCGAAATGGTGGCGCCGTTCGGGGCGGCGTACTCGCGGGTTTCGCCCGCCTGGGCGCCCAGTACGGCCGCACCCAGCGGCGACTGCTCCGAGTAGGTCTCCAGGTCCTCGTTGTCGATCGACGCCGCACGGGTGCCGATCAGGAAAGTCTCCTTGTCGTCCTTGTCACCGTTGTAGTAGACGTGCACCACGGAGCCGACGACGGCGACGCCCTCGACGACGGCGGTGCGTTCGGTGGTGGAGTTGGCCAGGACCTCGGAGATCTGCTTGATCCGGGCTTCTTCCTGGTCCTGCTGCTCGCGGGCGGCGTCGTAGCCCGCATTCTCCTTGAGGTCGCCCTCTTCGCGACGCTCGTTGATCTCGGCGGCGACGGCGGGGCGGTTGTCGATCAGTTCCTGCAGCTCGGCCTCGAGCTTCGCCTTCATTTCCGGGGTGATGTACTGCTTCTGGGGTTCAGCCATGAATTAACGCAACCTTCTTTAAAGTCAAGACCACTCGGCGGCCGGCAGCCGGGACAACACGGCCCCACCGCACCGCCGACGATGTCGGATCACTGTCGTCAGCTCCCAGCCGGTTGAAAGCGGGTGAAAATCACCCGACGGCCAGCGGAGGTATTCTCCGGCGAATTTTAGCATAACGCCGAGACGCTGACCGTCACCGCCCAACCCGACGGGGGAGGGGTCACCGGGCGAGGTAGGTGGGGTCTTCCACGTCCATGTGGGCCGGAATGGCCGTCGAGCAACCGTATACCCCGCCGGAAACGGGGTAATCCCGGGTCGGCAGGTCGACTTCGACGCGGGTCTGCTCCTCGCCCCCGGCGGGGAGGATCACTTCGCGACGCCCCACCTCCGCCATCGCGTAGTTCAAGGCGGTGACGATGCAATAGGAAGGTTCGGAGGGGTCGTCGCGGGAGATGTCCACCCACAGACGCATGGTCTCATCGTCCTGGCGCTCATAGGTCACCAGGGAGGCGGAGACGGGCACGGACCCGCGTTGCTGGACGGTGCGGGCGATGAAGCCGACGACCACGACCAGGGCGATGATCAAGATGACCGCGAGGATTTTCCCGCCGATACCGGAAGGTTGGGGCGCGTCGCCCTTTTTCCCGTAACGCTGCGCAGGTCGGGCGGAATGGGGGGAGGACATCGGCACCTCAGAAGTCTTCGCAAATATAGGGGACGGGCTCGTCTCCGCCGACGGGTGAGGCGGATCAGCACTGACAGGACATCTTAACCCGTCCGCGGCCGAAACAATATTGCCGGGATCGGCAGTGTGTTCATTAGTATGGAGGAGGACTATCGTTGACTGTGACTGCTTGCCGACGCTCGGCGCAGCGCCGAGGGGAGAAGTTCCCTTGCGGGCATTTCGGCGGCGGACGCCATGAATCTGAGTGAGGATGACAAGAATTTGAGCGGCTACCGGCTTTTGGCCATTCACGCACACCCTGACGATGAATCTTCGAAGGGCGCCGCGACCATGGCGAAATACGTGGCCGAGGGCAATGACGTGCTCGTGGTCACGTGCACGGGCGGGGAACGCGGCGATATTTTGAACCCCGCCATGGATAAGCCCGGCGTGGTGGAAAACATGCTGGCGCTGCGCCGGGAAGAGATGGCCACGGCGGCTGCCGCACTCGGGGTGGATCACCGGTGGCTGGGCTACATCGACTCCGGCCTGCCGCAGGGAGACCCGTTGCCGCCGCTGCCGGAAGGCTGCTTCGCGCTCGTCGACGGCCTGGACGTCGCGAAAGAATTGGTCAAGATCATCCGGGAGATGCGCCCGCACGCGATCATCACCTACGACGAAAACGGCGGTTACCCGCATCCGGACCACCTGAAGGTCCACGAGGCGTCGATGATCGCGTGGGACCGTGCCGGTGATCCGGACTTCGCGCCCGAGCTCGGCGAGCCCTGGACCCCGTTGAAGCTCTATTACACGCACGGTTTCGTCTACCAGCGCATGAAGCTCTTCCACGACGACCTCATCGCCGCCGGCAAGACCAGCCCGTACGCGCCGATGATCGCACGCTGGGAGGCGAACAAGGCCGACATCATGTCGCGCGTGACCACCCAGGTCGAGTGCTCCGAGTTTTTCCCCCACCGCGAGGCCGCCCTGCGCGCGCACGCCACCCAGATCGACCCGGCCGGCGCGTTTTTGGCCACCTCGGCAGAGGTGCAGGCGAAGCTGTGGCCGACCGAAGAATTTGAGCTCGCCCGCACCCGGGTGTCCTCTGAGCTGCCGGAAGACGATCTTTTCGCCGGTATCGGAGACCCTGCTGAGGCGGACGAGAACAACACCGTGTTGTTTTCGAAGAACTAGCCACAACCACATATCAGCCAGCGAGGAAGCATTCCATCATGACCATTCTCAGTTCGGCAGCAGCCACCGTCACGGCGGCGTCCGCCCACCTCAACGCCGCCGTCACGGTGCTGGCCCAGGGCCCGACCGACGGGCCGGTGGGGCCGGAGTTCGGCAAGGCCGCGCCGATCGGCCTGCTCGTGCTCGTGCTGCTGCTCGTCGCGGTGCTGGCGCTGGGCTGGGCCTTCTACCGCCGCCACCGCACCTTCCGCCGCCGTCAGCTCTTCGCCGAGGCGCACGGCATCGACGTCTTCGACGCCGAGGCCGTGGATGCGGCCATGCGGGAGGCGGGGGTATGGGATCGCCGACAGAAGCGCTTTGTCTAAACACCTGTTATAGTCCTGTACATGTTCGCTCCGCGATTTTATTTTGGTGAGGCTCCGGGACGCAGATCCCCCCGCCTCGCCGTTTCGCGTGCCTGACGCGACAACGACGAACATCCCGGAGCCACGCAGCACCTGACCAGCCACCTGGTCCAGGGGCTGCTTTTTTATTTCCGGTTTCCTATTTCACGCACCCAGACACCCACCCCAGCCCCCAGAAAGGCACAGACACCATGAGTCCGCAGGTTTCCCTCACTGATGCAGCGTCCACCACCAACAAGCGCGTCCGCGCTTTCCACGACCTGCCGAGCCCCGCCGAAGTCCAGGCCAAGCTGCCGCTGACCCCGGAGCAGGCGACCAAGGTGGAAAAAGACCGCCAAGAGATCGCCGACATCTTCGCCGGCGAAGACGACCGCCTCGTGGTCGTCGTCGGGCCGTGCTCCATCCACGACCCGGAGGCAGCCCTGGACTACGCCAACCGGCTGGCGCCGCTGGCGCAGCGACTGAATGAAGACCTGAAGGTCGTCATGCGCGTCTACTTCGAAAAGCCGCGCACCACCGTCGGCTGGAAGGGCCTGATCAACGACCCGCACCTCAACGAGACCTACGACATCAACCACGGCCTGGAACTGGCCCGCAAGGTGCTCACCGACGTGGTCAACCTGGACCTTCCGACCGCCGTGGAGTTCTTGGAGCCGAACTCCCCGCAGTACTACGCGGACGCCGTGGCGTGGGGCGCGATCGGCGCCCGCACCACCGAATCGCAGGTCCACCGTCAGCTGGCCTCGGGCATGTCGATGCCGATCGGTTTCAAGAACGGCACCGACGGTTCCGTGCAGGTCGCCGTCGACGCCGCCGCGGCCGCCTCCCAGCCGCACTTCTTCTTTGGCGTCAGCGACGAGGGGGCCCCGGCCGTCGTGGAAACCGCGGGCAACGAGCACTGCCACATCATTCTGCGCGGCGGCACCGGTGGGCCGAACTATGACGCCGGCTCCGTGTCCCGGGCGACGGGCCGCCTCGGGGAAGGCAAGGGGCTGATGGTCGACGCCTCCCACGCCAATTCCGGCAAGGACCACGTGCGACAGGCGGAGGTGGCCCGTGACGTCGCCGCCCAGATCGCCGACGGCAACGCCCAGATCGCCGGCGTCATGCTGGAGTCTTTCCTGGTTGCCGGCGCGCAGAAGCTCGACCCGGAGAAGCTGAAGATCAACGGCGGCGAGGGGCTGGTGTACGGCCAGTCGGTGACCGACGCCTGCATGGACATGGACACCACGGTGGACCTGCTGGCGGAATTGGCGGCGGCGGTGCGCGAGCGCCGACAGTCGCGCGTCTAGACTCGGGGACGTGAAACGCCTGTCCCGACTGCTGTATCCGCTCTACGAAGCCCGCCTCCGACGCGAGCTCAAAGGGGCGGCCCAGCCGAAACACGTCGCTGTCATCGTCGACGGCAATCGACGGTGGGCGCGGGAAGCCGGTTTCGTGGACGTCAGCCACGGCCACCGCGTCGGGGCGAAAAAAGTCGGTGAACTCGTCGGGTGGTGCACGGACACCGACGTCGAGGTGGTCACCGTCTACCTGCTGTCGACGGAGAACCTGTCGCGCTCTTCAGACGAGATCGACACCCTCTACGAGATCATCACGGGCGTGGTCACCGAGCTCGCCGAAGAAACCGACTGCCAGGTGCGCCTGGTCGGGCACCTCGGCCTGTTGCCGGAGAAGGTCGCCGAGCGCATGTGCGAGGCAGCGGACTCCACCGCCGACCGGGACGGGATAGCGGTCAACGTGGCCGTCGGCTACGGCGGCCGGCAAGAGATCGTCGACGCGGTGCGCAGCCTCATCGAGGACGAAGCGGCCGCGGGCGTGGCCGCACACGACATGGCGGACCGGGTCACCGTCGACTCCGTGTCCACCCACCTGTACACGAAGGGGCAACCGGACCCGGACCTGGTCATCCGCACCTCGGGGGAGCAGCGGCTGTCGGGATTTTTGCTCTGGCAGGCAGCCTATTCGGAAATCTGGTTCACCGACACGCATTGGCCGGCGTTCCGGAAAATCGATTTCCTGCGCGCGCTGCGGGATTACTCGCAACGCACCCGGCGCTTCGGCAGATAAAGCGGCGTTCGGCACGGTGGGTAAGCTTGGCTTCCGCATTTATGAGATCGTGAATTCAACACCAATGAGACAAGGGGAATTCCGCCATGAGCGACCAAAACGAGAAGCCGGGGGACAAACGAGCTCCGGCGCCTGAGTTCGATGACGCCACGGTCATTCTCCGCCGCAATTACCAGGTCTGGCCGCCGGTGTCGCGGTTGAGTTCGCCGCTGCGTAAGGCCGCGACCGGGGAGCGTTCCATTCACCCCGCGCTGGTGCCGGGGATCTCGGTGGAAGACACCGACAAGAAATTCCCGACCAATAAAGTGGTTTTCGCCGTGGCGCTGGTCATCAGCCTGGCCGTCGTGGCGTGGGCGTTCATCGCGCCGGACAACATCAACGAGGTCGGGACCACGATGCAGTCCTGGGTGGTGCAAAACCTCGGCTGGTTGTTCACCTCCGTCATCCTCGGGATCACCGTCTTCATGCTGGTCGTCGGCTACGCGCCCTCTGGCCGTATCCGGCTGGGCGCGGACGACAGCGAACCGGAATTTTCCACCCTGTCGTGGATTTCGATGTTGTTCGCCGCCGGGCTGGGCATCGGGTTGATCTTCTACGGACCGATGGAGCCGCTGATTCACTTCCAGTCCGTGCCGCCCGCCTTTGACGGCGACGGCATCGCCGACGAGAGCATGGACGCCGTGGGGCCGGCGATCGCGCAGGCGGTTCTGCACCAGGCGTCGTTCCCTTGGGTCGTCTACGCCTTCGTCGGCGGCGCGATCGCCTACGCCGCGTATCGACGCGGCCGCCTGCCGTTGATTTCCTCGGTCTTCGAGCCGGTGTTCCCGGATTCCCCCAACCACCCGGTGGGCAAGATCATCGATATTTTCGCCGTGCTGGTCACCCTCTTCGGCACCGCCACCTCGCTGGGCATCGGCGCCCTGCAGATCCAGGCCGGCACCTCGATCGTCACCGGTCAGGATCTGTCGGGCAACGGCGCCGTGGTCGTGATCATTTCGGTCCTGACCGCTCTCTTCGTGTGGTCGGCGGTCTCCGGGGTCAAGACCGGCATCCGCATCATGAGCAACATGAACATGGGGCTCGTCATTTTCCTGGCCCTGTTTGTCCTGGTCGCCGGGCCGACAGTGTTCTTGCTCGACCTGGTGCCGAACTCGGTGCTGACCTTCTTCGGCTCCATCCCGGACTTCTTCTCCGTGGCCGCCAGCCAAGGTGAGGTGGAAGCGGAGTTCGTGACCTCCTGGACGATCCTGTTCTGGGCCTGGTGGATCTCCTGGTCGCCCTTCGTGGGTATGTTCTTCGCCAAGATCTCCAAGGGCCGCACGCTGCGCGAGTTCGTCACCGTGACGGTGTTCGCCCCGGCGGCGATCTCCGTCGGCTGGTACGTCATCTTCGGCGGCACCGCCATCTCGCAGGTCCTCGACGGGCTCGGTCTGCCGATCGAGGGCGCAGGCGAGAACGTCATGTTTGACTTGCTCGGCAACCTGCCGTGGTCGACCGTCATGCAGGTGGTGGCGCTGGTCGCGGTGATCATCTTCTTCACCACCGCCGGCGACTCCGCCACCAACGTCATGGGGTCGATGTCGCAAAACGGCCGCGCCGTCCCGGCGAAGTGGGCGACCATCACCTGGGGCGTGGCCCTCGGCCTGATCGCCTTGGCGCTGCTGTTGGCGGGCGGGCAGAACGCCTTGTCGGGCCTGCAGTCGATCATGGTCAGCATGTCCCTGCCCTTCGCCATCATCATCATCGGCATGGCGATCGCCTGGGCGAGGGAATTGATGACCGACCCGCTGCTCATCCGCCGCCGTTACGGGATGGCCGCCCTCCGCAAGGGCGTGGCCCGCGGCATCGACGAACACGGCGACGATTTCGTCTTCGGGGCCTCGAAGGTGTCGGCAGCGGAAGGCGCCGGCGCAGAATTCGATTCCGAGGACGAGTCGCTGACCGACTGGTACACCTCCCACAAGGCGGGCAAAGACGAGGCCAATGACGGCGACGACGAGGAAGAGGCACCGGCCGAGCGTCCCTGACCCGCCGGGACGGTAGAGTTTTTCTCCATGACGAGGATTCTCTACGCCACCGCCTACGGTTCGACCCAGCAGTACGCCGAGGAACTGGCTCGCCGACTCGGAGTCGAAGCCGAGACGATCGAAGGGGTCGACGCTGCGACGCTGCGCGGCTCCGACCCCATGATCGTGCTGTCCTACACGCATGGACCGACCTTGCCGGCGGCCAGCTTCATCGCCGACAACGACCTGGGGAACCGCCCCCTGGCGGCCGTCGCGGTGGGCATGTCCCGGCCGGAAAACGCGCGCAAGCGCGACCAGATCAGGCAAATGCTCGGCCCCTTCGCCGCCCAGGTGCAACGCTTTTACTTGCCGGGACGCATGCATTATTCGGAGCTGACGGACAAGCACCACAGCATGATGCGGATGATCATCACGATGCTGAGCATGAAGCCCGGCAAGACCGACAACGACCGCGCAATGGTCGAGGAATACAACACGGACGTCGACCGGGTGGATTTCTCGGAGCTCGACCCCGTCGTGGAGTGGGCGCAGGCGCACGGCGCCTGATTTTAAGTCCTCTCAGAGCTTGCGCATGCGCACGTACTCGACCAGATGGTCGACGCCTTTGCGCAGCACCAGGGAAGCGCGCACCCGGGTGGGCAGGATGTTTTCCACCAGGTTCGGCAGGTTGATGGACTGCCAGATTTCCCGGGCGACCTCGGTCGCGGCCGCGTCGTCGAGGTCGGCGTAGGGCGCGAAGTGGGCGTTCGGGCGTCGAAAAGCCGTCGACCGCAACTTCAAGAAACGGTCGATGTACCACTGCTCGATGACCTCGGTGCGCGCGTCGACGTAGACGGAGAAATCGAAGAGGTCCGAGACCATCAACGTCGGCCCCGTCTGCAAGACGTTGAGCCCCTCCAGGATGAGGATGTCGGGCTGCTCGATCGTCTGCACCTGATCGGGCACGATGTCGTAGGCCGTGTGCGAGTACACCGGCGCCTCGACTTTCGGTTTGCCCGATTTCACGTCGGTGACGAACCGCAGCAGTGCCCGCCGGTCGTAGGCCTCGGGAAAACCCTTGCGCTTCATCAGCCGCCGCCGTTCCAACTCCGCCGTGGGGTGGAGGAAGCCGTCGGTGGTCACCAGATCCACCCGCGGGTGCGATTCCCAGCGCTGCAACAGGACCTGCAGCAGGCGCGCCGTCGTCGATTTGCCCACCGCCACGGAACCGGCCACCGCAATGATGTAGGGCACGTGCCCCGGGTTATTGCCCAAGAAGGTCTCCGTCGCCGCGGTCAGCTTCTGTCGGGCGGAGACCCGCAGATGAATCAGGCGCGACAACGGCAGGTAGACGTCGGCGACTTCCTCGAGGTCGATGTTCTCGCCGATGCCGCGTAGGGCCACGACCTCGTCCTCGGTCAGGACCTGGGGCATCGAGCTGCGCAATTGTCGCCACTCGTCGCGGTCGAAGTCGAGGTAAGGGGTGGAGTCGGTGGTGCGGGCCATGAGCCCCATTGTTTCATCATCGGCGCACGGGAAAGTCAGACCACCCCATTAAAGGTCGACGGCTACGGGAAACCCCACCGCGCAGGGTAGACTTTTGCCCCGATGCCCGCCACCGGTGACCCGCTCGAGGGTGGCGGCCATACATCGATACTTGTCTCCTTGAAAGGTGCGCGGTTTTCATGGCCGAAGCCAACGACAACTCCTTCTTCCTCCAACCCCTTGCAGACCTTGACCCGCAGGTCGCGGACGCGATGACCGCCGAGCTCGGCCGTCAGCGCAGCACCCTGGAAATGATCGCCTCGGAGAACTTCGTGCCGCGTGCGGTGCTGCAGGCGCAGGGCTCCGTCCTGACCAACAAGTACGCCGAGGGCTACCCGGGCCGCCGCTACTACGGCGGTTGCGAACACGTCGACGTCATCGAGGACCTGGCCCGCGACCGCGCCAAGAGCCTCTTCGGCGCGGAGTTCGCCAACGTGCAGC
>CALZCR010000029.1 GCA_945631445.1 uncultured Corynebacterium sp.
GTTCGCCTATGTCCTGATCACCCAGTTCCCGGTGCCGCGCACCATCCTGACGCTTTCTGCGGGGGTGTTGTTCGGCCCCTGGGTCGGCATCCTGTTGTCTTTGACCGCGACTGCAGCGGCCGCGGCGGTGAGCTTATCTATCGTGCGGGGGCTGCTCGGTGAATGGATTCGTCCCTACTTGAGGCACCCGGCGGTGGCGGGCATCAACCGGCGGCTGGAACAGCGCGGCTGGCTGGCGGTCACCAGCTTGCGCATGATCGCCGGCATTCCTTTTTCCGTCCTGAATTATGCCGCTGCGCTGACCAGCGTCCGGTTGGTGCCGTTCACCGTCGCCACGTTCATCGGATCCGCCCCGGGCACCATCGCCATGGTGTTTTTCGGTGACACGCTGACAGGCGAAGCCGATCCGGTCATCATCGCCATCACCGTGGCTCTGGCGGTAGTCGGCGTGGTCGGTCTCCTGCTGGACTCCCGCATCCCCGTCAAGGAACAGAACTAGACGCACGATAGACTAGGCGTCATGTTAGCTGTACACGCACGTTACCGGGGACGCGAAACACGCCGCGCGGATCTCGTCCGCCGGTCCGGGGAAGCTTTGTCCACCATGTCCGGAGTGGCGGGGTTCGAGTCTTTGGGCGTCGAGGACATCCGCTCCGACATCGACTCCGCAGAAGCTTTGTGCAACGTGGTGATGGCCCTGCTCAGTGACGGCGCCTGGGCCATCGGCGTGGGCGTCGCAGAGGAAGGGTGGGCCAGCGAAGCCGCCACGCACGCGCTCGGCGCCGGGGGCCGGGCGGGCACAGTCAAAGTCAGTTCCCGGTTATTGAAGGAAGAGATCGCGGCGGTGTTTTTGCTCATCGCCCACGTGCTCAGCAAACGCTCTGTGGAAGGACGAGAAGCAACCTCGTTGATGCGGGCGGGCTTCAACCAAAACGAAGCGGCGGCAGAGCTGGGCATCTCCAAACAGGCGATGTCCCAGCGTCTGCACGCCGCTGGCTGGCAGGCTGAGCTCTCGGGGTGGCGCCTAGCCGTCAACCTCATCTCGATGGCGGACCGCTAGATCCCCGGTGTCCTCATTCTGCGGTTCCTGCTGCCGCGCGGCGAGCTCGTGGACCTCCGGTTCAATCGGTTTCTTGGCCACGGCATTGGCGGCCGCGACGGCTTCGGCGATTTCCGGGGAGGATTCGGTGTTGAACCACTGCTCGGTGTCTTCTGCCTCGGCGAGGTCGCGGGTGTCATCGTCGACCTGCGGGGGCTCGTAGCGAAAGACCCCGTCGTCATCTTTCTGGGCGAAGGATTTCGCGAAGTCCTGCAAGGTGTCGCCGAACTGGGAGGGGATCATCCACATCTTCGAGGACTGGCCGTCGGCGATCTTCGGAAGCTTGTCCAGGTACTGATACGCCAGCACCTCCGGCGTGACCTTCGCCGACTTGATGGCGGCGTTGACCTTCTGGATCGCACGGGCCTCACCCTGGGCGCGCAGGTAGGTGGCGGCGCGTTCACCCTCGGCCCGGAGCATCGTGCCCTGTCGCTCCGCCTCCGCGGAAAGGATCGCCGCATGCTTCTCACCTTCAGCGGAGAGGATGCGGGACTGCTTCTGCCCCTCGGCGGTCTTGATGTCGGACTCCCGCTGGCCTTCCGCGGTCAAGATCATGGCGCGCTTTTCCCGGTCCGCCTTCATCTGCATCTCCATCGACTGCTGAATGGACGCCGGCGGATCAATGGCTTTCAACTCGACTCGGCTGATGCGCAGCCCCCATTTACCGGTGGCCGCATCCAGTTCGCCGCGCAGACGACGGTTGATCGTGTCGCGGGAAGTCAGCGACTCCTCCAGGGTCAACCCACCGACGACGTCGCGGAGGGTGGCCACCGAAATCTGCTCGACGCCGATGATGTAGTTGTCGACGCCGTAGGTGGCGCGGGCCGGGTCGTTGACCTGGAAGGTGACCACGATGTCGATGGCCACGGTCAGGTTGTCGCGGGTGATGACGGCCTGCGGCGGGAACGACACGACGCGCTCACGGGTGTCGACGCGTTCGCGGACCCGGTCGATGAACGGGACCAGCAACGTGATTCCGCCGGAGACCGTCCGCGTGTAGCTGCCGAGGCGTTCAATCACGGCGGCCTCTCCTTGGGGGACCACGACGATGGCTTTGACGACGATGGCGACGACGAGCACCAACAGGACGATCAATAAAATGACGCCGATTTCCATTTAGGGCTCCTTCCACACGACGGCGGTGGGGCCGTCGATGCTGATGACAGTGACGTGTTCGCCGACGGCGAACGTGGTGGCGGGATCCAGGGCCCGGGCCGACCAGATGGAGCCTTCCAAGCGGATCTGGCCGCTTCCCCCGCCGATTTCTTCCAGCACTTCCGCGCTGTGGCCCACCAGGGCCTTCGGCGACGTGTCCAGGGCTTGGGGGCGGTGCAGCCGCTTTTTGAGGTAGGGGCGCAAAAAGGCCAGCAACCCAACCGAGGAGACCGCGAACGTGAGGACTTCGGCCCAGAGCGGGACGTCAAACGCCGCGACGCCGACGGTGGCCAACGCCCCACCCGCAAGCATCAGCAAAGTGAACTCGCCGGCGGCTAACTCCAAGACGGCGAGCACTGCGGCGACGATCAACCAGACAATTGCTCCCACAGCGCCCAAGGTAGCAGGACTTGGCCTAGGAGAGGTCAGATTTTGACAATTCCGGATTAGTCACGAAATCGACGAGGCGCTCCACCGCTCCGATGAGGGTGGAATCCAGGTCCCGGAAAGAACTGACGGCGTTGTAGACCCGGCTCCATCCTTCCTTGGGGTCGTTCCATCCCACGCGTCGGCATATTCCGGTTTTCCAGTCTTCGCCATAAGGCACGTCCGGCCAGGCCTTCAGCCCCAGCCGCTCCGGTTTCACGGCGGCCCAGACGTCGATGTACGGATGCCCGGTCACCATGACATGGGGGCCGACGGACTCGGTCAACCTGGATTCTTTGGAGCCTTCCACCAGGTGGTCGGCGAGCACCCCCACCCGTCGGCCGGGGCCGGGCTGGAATTCCTCGAGCCGGGCCCCCAGGTTGTCCAGCCCTTCCAGGAACTCCACCACGACGCCTTCCACTCGCAGATCGTGTCCCCAGACTTTCTCCACGATCGCGGCGTCGTGGATACCCTCCACCCAGATCCGTGACGGGGCGGCCACTTTCGCCTGGGCGTTGTGCACCTTCCGGGAACCGGAGTTGGACCGTTGCGGCGCCTGCTTCGGGATGTGGCGGGTAAGCGAGATCCGGTGCCCCTCATGCAGGAAACCGCCCCGGATCATCTGAAACAGCCGATTGCGACCGTGTCGGTCCTCCAGCCGCACCAGATCCCCCTGCTGGGTTTTCTGCGTCTCGATCACCGCGCCCACGAAATCGTCGCCGAAGACTTCCACCACCATGCCGGGCTTGGCCGGCAGGATCGGATACTCGACGGGACGGTTGCGGGAATGGCCGGAGAAGATGTCGCCTGCGTAACGGTTCATGACCTTAGAATTCTAGCGGCTATGATCGCCAGCCATGGATATGCGCGCCGAAGTCTGGTCTCCCCTACAAAATACCGCCGTGTGGTTGGGCGCGTGGTTGCACGGGCGGGAGACTACGGACGATCTCCTGCAGGCTCTCCGTGATGTGGGGGGACGCCACGAACTTCTCGACGGCCGCCCGGTGACTGACCTGCTAGCCCAGCTTCGGTCGGTGGCCGACCTGGGAGGCGAAGATCCCGTGCTGCGGCTCGTGCTGTCGGGGCCAGGTGAGGCCCCTGCGCTGCCGGCGGGCAGCGACGCTGCGCAGAAAGCGATGGGTAACGGGGTGGGAGCCATCGTGGTCAAGGGTAAAGACTTGATTTCTTCCCACGTCTTGGTTCCTGAACTGGCCGGGCCTTTCACCCGGTGGGAGTGGTTCACCTTCACCGATCCGCTTCCTGCGCCGGCGTGGCTCTCCCCCGGCGAGGCCGATCAACTCTTAGCGCAGGCCACCCGTCAAGCGGCCGATCTCATTGAGGGCAGGGGCTACCGCACTGACGCCCTGAACAACCCCCGGCTGACGGTGGGGGCCCTCTCTGACTTCTACGACACGCCGGGGCTGCCGTCCGCTGTCCCTGGTCGCGCCGCGAAGCTCTTCGCCCGCGCCGACCGGGTCGCCGCCATCGTGGAAACAGTGACGGCCCGGATGGGCGAGCACACTCTGGACCCCCAACTGCTGAGCCTGTGGCGTCACATCCGGGCCGCCCGCATGGCGGGTGTGGCTTATGCCGTGGCCGACTTCGGCCGGGCGATCTGACAGCAGCCGGGGAAGCACGGGGCGCCGTTGACCGTGCAGCCGGAGACCGTGACCTCGCCGAGGCTGGCCCACGGCTGATCGTCGGCGAGCTCCGTGATCATGTCGACGACCATGTCCGCGAACTCCTGCTCCGGGCCAGCGGTGCGCGTGCGGTGCAGGGTGACGCCGACCTTGTCGGCGGCTTCCTTCAGCTCCGTGTCCAGGT
Source organism: uncultured Corynebacterium sp. (assembly GCA_945631445.1). Taxonomy (GTDB): domain Bacteria; phylum Actinomycetota; class Actinomycetes; order Mycobacteriales; family Mycobacteriaceae; genus Corynebacterium. The sequence goes on from CALZCR010000029.1 coordinate 4,505, forward strand.
CCCAGAGCACTTCCATGTGATCCGAGATGAACCCGACCGGGCACACGACGACGGCGCGCACGCCTTCTCGCTGCGCGATGTCTTCGGTGTGGTCGACGATGTCCGGCTCGAGCCACGGCGTCGCCGGGTTGCCCGAGCGCGACTGCCACACCACGTCATAAGAATCGACGCCCGCTTCCTCGGCGATCAGCCGGGAAGCCTCCGCCACCTGCCGGGAGTAGAGGTTCTTGTCTCCCTCCTTGCCGGAGGCGTCGTCCGCGGCGTTGGGCACCGAGTGGGCGGTGAACAGCATCCGGGTGTGTTCGCGACGTTCGGCGGGCACCTCTGCGTAGGCCTCCCGTACGGCGTCGGCCATGAGTGTGACGAAGGTCGGGTGGCTGTAGAACTGACGCAGCTTGGTGAAGCGGATCTTCGGTAGCCCTTGATCGGAGAGGTGCTTGCGCATCGCCCGAATGTCTTCGTCGTACTGCAGGCAGGCGGAGTACCCGCCCCACGCGGACGTGGCGAAGACCAACGCGTTGCGAACGCCGTCGGCGGCCATTTTTTCGGCGGTGTCCCCCGCCATCGGGTGCCAGTTCCGGTTACCGAAGTAGACGGGCAAGTCGATGCCGCGTCGCGCCAACTCCGCCTCAATGTTGGCGATGATCTCTTTGTTCAGCGCATTGAGCGGGCTGACGCCGTTGAAGTGGTAGTAATGCTCCCCCACCTCTTCCAGCCGCTCATCCGGGATGCCTCGTCCAGCAGTGACGTTGCGAAGGAAGGGGACGACGTCCTCGTTGCCCTCCGGTCCCCCGAAGGACAAAACGAGCAACGCGTCGTAGTCATGTTCTTGCGAATCGGTCATGACAAGAGACTACCAACTTTAGTTCGATTGATTAGATCAGGCGCACCACGTGCTCGGACATGCCCTCCCAGCGCACCGGCGTCTCCTGCACCACCCCGCCCGAAGTAGGGGCTTCCACCATCATGCCGTCGCCCAGGTAGATCGCCACGTGCGCGGAGCCGCCCGGGCCGTAGAAGATCAGGTCACCGCGCTGCATCTCCTGCGGGGCGATGTGCTCGCCGCGGAGATACTGGTGCCCCGTGTACTGGGGGAGCTCGATCCCCGCCCCGGAGAAGGCGTATTGGACCAGGCCGGAGCAGTCAAAGCCGACTTTTCGGAAATCGCCGAAAATGTCGGCGCTCGCCCCGTCCCGGACTCCCGCGGTGGGGCCGAAAGCGTTGCCGCCGCCCCAGGCGTACGGGATGCCCACCTGGGATTGCGCCCGAGCGATGGCCGTTTCCACCTGCTCGTTGGCCACGTCAGAGACCGCCTGCGGAACGGGGTCGGACGCCCCCTGCTGTGCAGCGGCCGGAGCGACCCCACCAAGCAGGCCAAATAAGACGGCGGCGGCCGCCACGCGAGAGCGCATGCGTACAGACAAAGGATTCTCCTCACTCGGTCAAGTCCCGGGGCTTGACCCTAAGTACGGTTTTCCCCGCCGACCCACCTTCCGCGCCAGCGTGCTTCCCCACATGCCCGTGCGTCGAACCTGGTGGTTCACAAAGGTGCGTCCTGCCCGGCCCGGGCCGGGGCGGGATCACAAGGCAGGACCCTATTCCACAATCCGCCCCAGGGCCGACACGCCGGGCCGGCCCTCCTCGTTATGCGGCCGTTACATAGCGGTCGCCTTGCCGTGACCTGTACGTTCGACGACCACGGCAGAAAAGTGATGCCTGCCACATGAATGGCTACGGTTGCGTAACTCTTTTATTCACTCAAGTCTCCGGGCTTGACCCCTGGCCGATAGCCACGCACACACCGCGATCACCACGACACAGCCAATGATCGCCGCCGCGGCCGCCGCCCAGTTCACGGAAAAGGACTGCGCCCCGGTCAAAAACTCTGCGACGCCCGCCACGTAGTCCGGTTCCGCCAGCGGGGCGTCCCGGGAGGTTTCGATGGCCGCACGAGAATGCTCCTCGCTGACCACTGCGCCGGTTCCGGGGCCGCGAACGATCACCGTCGAGAAGTCCGTGCCGTCGAGCATGGCCTGCCCGAGATCCCTGAGGTGGGCGGGCTTGCCGGGGCCGGAAACGATGACCGCCGTCGACTCGTGCACCACCACCTCCGTCAGCTGCTCCGCCAACACGGGGTCCGCCATGTCCGGGGACGTGAAGGCGACGGGGGCGTCCTCGAGCTGCCGGGATAGGGCGGAAACATCTGCGTCGACGGGAATCATGAGAAGTACGATACGGAAGTTCTACCCGGGACGGGGGCGGGCGCACCCGACACGCCCTTTATAAATATAGAAACCGAACGATTGTACTGTTAAAATGGCAGGAAACGACATCCCTCTCCCAGTAGACTTCTGGGTGACGAGTTGCTCGTTAATGACGAAATCACCCAATATCAGGAAATGGAGCGTCACCTTGACTGAAAGTCTGAACTCTTTCAACGCCAAGCGCACCCTTGAAGTAGGCGACAAGTCCTACGACTATTTCGCACTCGACGCAGTCGAAGGCATGGAGAAGCTTCCGTACTCCCTCAAGGTCCTCGCCGAGAACCTGCTGCGCACCGAAGACGGCAAGAATGTGACCACCAAGCACATCGAAGCCATCGCCAACTGGGACCCGAAGGCTGAGCCTTCCACCGAAATCCAGTTCACCCCGGCCCGCGTCCTCATGCAGGACTTCACCGGCGTGCCCTGTGTCGTCGACCTGGCCACCATGCGTGAGGCCGTCGAGACCCTCGGCGGCAACCCGAACGACGTCAACCCGCTGAACCCGGCCGAGATGGTCATCGACCACTCTGTCATCATCGACGCCTTCGGCACCCCCGACGCGTTCGAGCAGAACGTCAACATCGAATACGAGCGCAACGAAGAGCGCTACAAGTTCCTGCGCTGGGGCGCCGAGAACTTCTCCAACTTCCGTGTCGTTCCCCCGGGAACCGGCATCGTCCACCAGGTCAACATCGAGTACCTGTCCCGCGTCGTCTTCGACAACGACGGACTGGCCTACCCGGACACCTGCATCGGCACCGACTCCCACACCACCATGGAAAACGGCCTGGGCATCCTGGGCTGGGGCGTCGGCGGCATCGAGGCTGAGGCCGCCATGCTGGGCCAGCCGGTTTCCATGCTGATCCCGAAGGTCGTGGGCTTCAAGCTCTCCGGCGACATCCCGGCCGGCGTCACCGCCACCGACGTCGTCCTGACCATCACCCAGATGCTGCGCGAGCACGGCGTGGTCGGCAAGATCGTCGAGTTCTACGGCGCGGGCGTTGCAGCTCTGCCGCTGGCCAACCGCGCCACCATCGGCAACATGTCGCCGGAGTTCGGCTCCACCGCCGCCATGTTCCCGATCGACGAGGTCACCCTCGACTACCTGCGTCTGACCAGCCGCGACGATGAAACCATCGAGCGTGTCGGCGCTTACGCCAAGGCTCAGGGCATGTGGCTCGACCCGCAGGACCCGGCCGAGCCGGAGTTCTCCGAGTACCTCGAGCTGGACCTGTCCACCGTCGTGCCGTCCGTCGCAGGCCCGAAGCGCCCGCAGGACCGCATCGAGCTGTCCAAGTCCAAGGTGCAGTTCCGTTCCGACCTGAACAACTACACCACCACCTCCGGCAACCCGGACGTGCAGGACTTCGTCGCCGAGGGCGGCAACCCGGGCAAGCACGGCCGCAACGAGCTGCCGTCCGTCCCGGCTGAGTCCTACAACCTCGGCCGCACTTCCGACGGCCGCGCCTCCAACCCGGTCAAGGTCGAGTACGACGGCGAAGAGATGGTCCTGGACCACGGCATGGTGGCCATCGCCTCCATCACCTCGTGCACCAACACCTCCAACCCGCAGGTCATGCTGGGCGCTGGCCTGCTGGCCCGCAAGGCCAACGAGCTCGGCCTGCAGTCCAAGCCGTGGGTCAAGACCTCCATGGCCCCGGGCTCCCAGGTCGTCACCGCCTACTACGACAAGGCTGACCTGTGGAAGGACCTGGAAGCCCTGGGCTTCTACCTCGTCGGCTACGGCTGCACCACCTGCATCGGCAACTCCGGCCCGCTGCCGGAGCCGATCTCCGAGGCCATCAACGACAGCGACCTGGCCGCCACCGCAGTCCTGTCCGGCAACCGTAACTTCGAAGGCCGCATCTCCCCGGACGTCAAGATGAACTACCTGGCGTCCCCGATGCTGGTCATCGCCTACGCGATCGCCGGCACCATGGACTTCGACTTCGAGACCCAGGCCCTGGGCAAGGACAAGGACGGCAACGACGTCTTCCTGAAGGACATCTGGCCCTCCACCGAGGAAATCCAGAAGACCATCGACGCCTCGATCACCTCCGAGATGTACGCCGAGGACTACGCCGACGTCTTCACCGGCGACGAGCGCTGGCGCGCACTGGAGACCCCGACCGGCAAGGTCTACGAGTGGGACGAGGACTCCACCTACATCCGCAAGGCGCCGTACTTCGACGGCATGGAGCTGGAGCCGGCCCCGGTCTCCGACATCAAGGGCGCCCGCACCCTGGCGCTGTTGGGCGACTCGGTCACCACCGACCACATCTCCCCCGCCTCCACCATTAAGCCGGGCACCCCGGCCGCCCAGTACCTGGACGCCAACGGCGTGGACCGCAAGGACTACAACTCCTTCGGCTCCCGTCGTGGCAACCACGAAGTCATGGTGCGCGGCACCTTCGCCAACATCCGTCTGCGCAACCTGCTCCTGGACAATGTCTCCGGCGGCTACACCCGCGACTTCACCCAGGAGGGTGCGCCGCAGGCGTTCATCTACGACGCTTCGCAGAACTACCAGGAAGCGGGCGTCCCGCTGGTCGTTCTCGGCGGCAAGGAGTACGGCTCCGGTTCCTCCCGTGACTGGGCCGCCAAGGGCACCCGTCTGCTGGGCGTGATGGCCGTCATCGCCGAGTCCTTCGAGCGCATCCACCGCTCGAACCTCATCGGCATGGGCGTCGCCCCGCTGCAGTTCCCGGAGGGCGAGTCCTGGGAGTCGCTGGGCCTCGACGGCACCGAGACCTTCGACATCGAGGGCCTGTCCACCCTCAACGACGGCGAGGAAATCCCGTCCACCGTCAAGGTCACCGCCACGAAGGAAAGCGGCGAGGCCGTCGAATTCGACGCAGTCGTGCGCATCGACACCCCGGGCGAGGCAGACTACTACCGTCACGACGGTATTCTGCAGTACGTCCTGCGCGGAATGGTCAAGTAAGGCTTCTTAAGCCTTCCGCTTGATCTGACCACTACCTAGAGCCCGCGCCCGGAAGACCGGGCGCGGGCTCTACGCTTAGCCACCCACACAAGGAGAGACTCACATGCCCGTCGTCAGCGACGAGGAACTCGCCCGTCGTCGTCACGACATCATGGAAAAAGCACGCGGTTGCTTCGCCGAATACGGATACGAAGGAGAGTCGGTCCGCGGCCTGGTAGATGCAACCGGCAATTGTCGGTGAGCCATATTACACCACTTCGGAGACATAGAATTACTGTTTCTTTCAATTGCCCATGAGGACGCCTTGCGGAAGGCGGCGGTG
>CALZCR010000030.1 GCA_945631445.1 uncultured Corynebacterium sp.
TACCCGCACCGCCGCCTCCCGGAGTTCAGTGACCCCCGGGCCTGCGGAAAGCACCGAGCGGGACACGTTCGGGATCGCCAGCGCCCCGGCCGCGATGCGGGCCACGTCCGCCGCGGAACCGCCTTGGGCACCGACGCCGGGCATCAGCACCGGGCCGTTGAGTTTTTCCAGGTCAGGCGCATTTTGCACCGTCGCCCCGACCACGACGCCGACGTCGCCCACGCGCCCCGTGGGGTTGTAGGACGCGCATTCGTCGACGACCCGTTGCGCCAGCGTGCGGCCGTCCGCCCCGGCGGTGGCCTGCAGGCTCACCGCTTCCGGGTTGGAGGTCGCGGCCAGGACGAAGACCCCGGCGCCGGATTCTTTGCTGCGGTCGAAGACCGCCCCGAGCGCGCCGACGCCGAGATACGGGCTGACCGTGACGGCGTCGGACTGCAGCGGCGAGCCCTCCCCCAGCCACGCGTCGGCGTAACCAGCCATCGTCGACCCGATGTCTCCGCGCTTGGCGTCGGCGACCACTAAGGCGCCGGCGGAGCGCAGCTGCGCGATGGTTTCCTCCAGGACGGCGAAACCACGGGAGCCGAAGCGCTCGTAGAAGGCCACCTGCGGTTTGACCAGCGCGACGTGGCCCGCGAAAGCCTCGACGCAGCGGCGGCTGAATTCACGTAGGCCGTCCACGTCGTCGCCCAGACCCCAGGCCTGCAGCAGCGAGGCGTGCGGGTCGATGCCCACGCACAGCGCGCCGTGGCGTTCGGCCGCCGCGGCCAGCCGCTGACCGAAGCCCTGCATTAGCGGTCGCCGCCCGTCGGGGTGTGGTCGAGCTCCTGCAGTGCGCGGACCTGCAGGTTGCCGACGCGCAACGCCTCGATGCCCTGGACCGCCGCGGTGACGCCCTGCACGGTGGTCATCAGCGGGACGCCGGAGGCCACGGCGGCGCCGCGGATCTCATAGCCGTCGTGGCGGGCGCCTGCGGAGCCGGCCGGGGTGTTGAGGATCATGTCCACTTCCCCGGACAGGATGCGGTCGACGATGGACTCGCCTTCGGCGCCTGCGCGGACCTCGGAGGACTTCAGGGCGACTTCACACTCGACGCCGTTGCGGCGCAGCATGTTCGCGGTGCCGGAGGTCGCCAGGATGCGGAAGCCAAGGCTGGCCAGCCGCTGGATCGGGAAGATCAGCGAGCGCTTGTCCCGGTTGGCCACGGTCACGAAGACCGTGCCCTCGGTCGGCAGGTCGCCGAAGGCGCCTGCCTCGGCCTTGGCGTAGGCCGCGCCGAAGTTGTCGGCCAGGCCCATGACCTCGCCGGTGGACTTCATCTCCGGGCTGAGCAGGGTGTCGACCATGGTGCCGTCCGGGTGGCGGAAGCGGTTGAAGGGCAGGACCGCCTCCTTGACCGCGATCGGGTGGTCGAGCGGCAGGGAGCCGCCGTCGTACTCCGACGGGATCATGCCTTCCGCGCGCAGCTCCGCCAGGCTCGTCCCCAGCATGATGCGGGAGGCCGCCTTGGCCAGGTGCACGCCGGTCGCCTTGGAGACGAACGGGGCGGTGCGGGAGGCGCGCGGGTTGGCCTCGATGACGTAGAGGATATCGTCCTTGAGGGCGAACTGGATGTTGAGCAGGCCTTGGACGCCGACGCCGTGGGCGATGGCGGCGGTGGACTCGCGGACCTTCTCGATGTCCTCCGGGCCCAGGGTCATCGGCGGCAGGGCGCACGCGGAGTCGCCGGAGTGGATGCCGGCTTCCTCGATGTGCTCCATGACTCCGCCCAGGTAGACCTCTTCGCCGTCGCAGAGGGCGTCGACGTCGATCTCGATGGCGGAATCGAGGAACCGGTCGACCAGCACCGGGTGGTCCGGGCTGAGCTCGGTGGCCCGCTCGATGTAGTCCTCGAGGGAGGCTTCGTCGTAGACGATCTCCATGCCGCGGCCGCCCAGCACGTAGGACGGGCGCACCAGCACCGGGTAGCCGACGTCGGCGGCGACGGCCTTGGCCTCGGCGAAGGTGGTGGCGGTGCCGAAGTCCGGGGCCGGCAGGCCGGCCTTGTCCAGGACCTCGCCGAACTCGCCGCGGTCCTCGGCCAGGTGGATGGCCTCCGGGGTGGTGCCGACGATGGGCACGCCGGCGTCCGCCAGGCGCTGGGCCAGACCGAGCGGGGTCTGGCCGCCGAGCTGGACGATGACGCCGGCGACCGTGCCGGAGGCGGCCTCGGCGCGGTAGACCTCCATGACGTCTTCGAAGGTCAGCGGCTCGAAGTAGAGGCGGTCGGCGGTGTCGTAGTCCGTGGAGACGGTCTCCGGGTTGCAGTTGACCATGACCGTCTCGTAGCCGACGCGGGAGAGCTCGAGCGCGGCGTGCACGCAGGAGTAGTCGAACTCGATTCCCTGGCCGATGCGGTTGGGGCCGGAGCCCAAGATGATGACCTTCTCCCGCTCGGTCTGGGATGCGACCTCGCTCTCGGCGGCCGGGTCCAGTTCGTAGGCCGAGTAGTGGTACGGCGTCTGGGCCTCGAATTCACCGGCGCAGGTGTCGACCGTCTTGTACACCGGGTGCACGCCCAGCGACCAGCGCAGGGAACGCACCCCGTCCTCGCCGGCCAGCTCGGGGCGCAGCGCGGCGATCTGCAGGTCGGACAGGCCGTGGAACTTGGCCTCGCGCAGCAGGTCGGCGTCGAGCACCGGCGCCTCGACCAGGCGGGCGCGGAAGTCGACCAGCGCCTGGGTCTCGGCCAGGAACCACGGGTCGACGCTCGAGGCCTCGTGGACCTCCTCGATGGTGGCGCCCAACCGCAGGGCGAGCTCGACGTCGTAGTGACGGCCCTCGGTCGGACGCTTGAGGTCCTCTAAGACGGCGTCGACGTCCGTGGCGCGCTCACCGGCGAAGTATTCGTCCGGCTTCGTCCAGAACCCGGACTGCGCCGTCTCGATGGAGCGCATGACCTTGTTCAGGCCCTGCAGGTAGTTGCGGCCGATGCCCATGGCCTCACCCACGGACTTCATGGTCGTGGTCAGGGTGTCGTCGGCGCCCGGGAACTTCTCGAAGGCGAACCGCGGCATCTTGACGATGACGTAGTCCAGGCTCGGCTCGAAGGCGGCCGGGGTCACCCCGGTGATGTCGTTGGTGACCTCGTCGAGGGTGTAACCGATGGCCAGCTTGGCGGCCAGCTTCGCGATCGGGAAGCCGGTGGCCTTGGACGCCAGCGCCGAGGAGCGCGACACGCGCGGGTTCATCTCGATGACGATCAGGCGGCCGTCGGCCGGGTCGATGGCGAACTGGATGTTGCAGCCGCCGGTGTCGACTCCGACCTCGCGGATGATGGCGATGCCCAGGTCACGCATCTTCTGGAACTCGCGGTCGGTCAGGGTCAGCGCGGGGGCGACGGTGACGGAGTCGCCGGTGTGCACGCCCATGGCGTCGACGTTTTCGATGGAGGCCACGGCGACCACGTTGTCGTCGGCGTCGCGCACGAGCTCGAGCTCGAATTCCTTCCAGCCGAGGATGGACTCCTCGATCAGGACGTTGGCCTCCGGGGAGGCGGCCAGGCCGCCGCCGGCGATGCGCTCAAGGTCCTCGTTGTCGTAGGCCAGGCCGGAGCCGAGCCCGCCCATGGTGAAGGACGGGCGCACGACGACCGGCAGGCCGAGTTCGGCGACGGTCTCGTGGACTTCCTCCATGTTGTGGCAGACCCGCGAGCGGGCGGACTCGCCGCCGATGGAGGCGACGATGTCCTTGAACTTCTGACGGTCCTCGCCGCGCTCGATGGCGTCGATGTCGGCGCCGATGAGCTCGACGCCGTGCTTGTCCAAGATGCCCAGCCGGTCGAGCTGGATGGCCGCGTTCAAGGCGGTCTGGCCGCCAAGGGTGGCCAGGACGGCGTCGATCGGGTGGCCCTGCTCGGCTTCGCGGGTGAAGATCTGGTCGATGTATTCCGGTTGGATCGGCTCGACGTAGGTGTGGTCGGCGAACTCCGGGTCGGTCATGATCGTCGCCGGGTTGGAGTTGATCAGGGTGACTCGCAGGCCCTCTTCTTTGAGGACGCGGCACGCTTGGGTGCCCGAGTAGTCGAATTCGCTGGCCTGGCCGATGACGATGGGGCCGGAGCCGATGACCAGGACGTGGTTGATGTCGGTGCGCTTGGGCATGTGTTTTTCCTACCTTTGGTTTTCGAAGGTCCCGGTTACTTGCGGTTCGGCGAATGATTGGCCAGCAGCTCGACGAAGTGGTCGAACAGCGGGTTGGCGTCGTTGGGGCCGGCGGCGGACTCCGGGTGGTACTGCACGGAGAAGGCCATGCCGTCGTCTAAGGCGACGCCTTCGACGCAGTCGTCGTTGAGGCAGGAGTGGGTGACCGTGGCGGGGCCGAAGTCGGTGTCGAACTTCTCTCCCGGGGTCCCCTCCAGGGCGAAGCCGTGGTTCTGGGAGGTGATGTCGATCTTGCCGGTCAGGTGGTTGAGCACGGGCACGTTGATGCCGCGGTGGCCGAACTTCATCTTGTAGGTGGCTTTGCCCAGGGCGCGGCCGAGGATCTGGTTGCCGAAGCAGATGCCGAACAGCGGGATTTTCGCGGAGATGACGTCGCGGGTGATCTGGACCATGGCGTCGGCGGTGGCCGGGTCGCCGGGGCCGTTGGAGATGAACACGCCGTCCGGCCGGTACTGGCGGATCTGCTCGAGCGGGGTGTCGGCCGGGACGACGACGGTTTCGATGCCGCGGGCCGCGAGCTGCCGTGGGGTGGCCGCCTTGATGCCCATGTCGTAGGCGACGACGGTGTACTTCTTCTCACCGTCCGCCGCGATGGTGTACGGCTCGTCGGTGGTGACCTCGGCGGTCAGGTCCGCCCCGGTCATCTCCGGTTGGGAGCGGACGATCTCGACGAGTTCGGCGTCGGTCTTCTCGGCGTCTGCCCCGGAGAAGATCCCGGCGCGGGCGGAGCCGTTGTCGCGCAGGTGGCGCACGAGTGCGCGGGTGTCGATGCTGTGGATGCCGATGATGTGCTGGGCCTGCAGCTCGTCGGTCAGGGAGCGCTGTGAACGCCAGTTGGAGACGCGGCGCGCCAGGTCGTGGATGATGAGGCCGGCGGCCCAGATTTTTCCGTCGCGGGACTCGGAGTCCTCGTCGTTCCAGCCGGTGTTGCCGATGTGGGGGGCGGTGGCGATCACGAGCTGGCGGTGGTACGAGGGGTCGGTCAGCGTTTCCTGGTAGCCGGTCATGGCGGTGGTGAACACTGCTTCGCCCAGGGTGGTGCCGGTGGCGCCGAAGCCGCGGCCGCGGAAGATGCGGCCGTCGGAAAGGACTAAGACTGCGGGGGTGTGCTCAGTGGAGGTCACTGGTGCGCCTTTCGGGTGCTGGTGATTTTTCTGAAAATTATACAATGGTTCGCATTATATGCGCTAGTTGGCGGCGTCCGCATCCCAGGTCGGAACTCCGCGCAGGAGCGTGGCCTGCACCCGGGTGGCGTAGGACTCTCCGTCGAAGGGGGAGTTTTCCGTTTTCGAGGCCAGCTCGGTGCGGTCGACGGTCCAGGGCTCGTCGAGGACCACGGTGAGGTTGCCCGGCTCGCCGACGGCGATGGGACGGCCGTGGCCCGGCAGGCGGGTGATCTCGGCGGGACGTTCGCTCATCACCTGCGCCACCCAGCGCCAGTCCTTGTGGCCGGGGTGCACGAAGAGTTCGGCGATGATCGCCAGCGAGGTCTCCAGCCCGAGCATGCCCGGCTTCGCCTGGTCGAACTCGATGCATTTGTCTTCCGCGCCGTGCGGTGCGTGGTCGGTGGCGACGACGTCGATGACGCCGTCGATGAGCGCCTGGCGCAGCGCCGCCGCGTCCGTGTCCTCGCGCAGCGGGGGGTTGACCCGGTAGTTGCCGTCGAAGGTCTCCAGCTTCTCGTCGGTCAGCGTCAGGTGGTGCGGGGTGACCTCGGCGGTGACCGTGATCCCCTGCTCCTTGGCCATGCGCAGCAGGTCGACGGTGCCGGCGGTGGTGGCGTGGCAGACGTGCACGCGGGCGTGGTAGTCGCGGGCGAGCATGATGTCGCGGGCGACGACGGACTCCTCGGCGGTGCGCGGCCAGCCCCGCAGGCCCAGCCGCGCGGCGGTCGGGCCCTCGTGGGCGACGGCGCCGTCGGTCAGCCGGTGGTCTTCGGCGTGCTGGGCGATCAGCACGTCCAGGCCGCCGGCGTATTCGATGGCCCGGCGCATGATCAGCGGGTCGGTGACGCACTTGCCGTCGTCGGAGAACATCCGCACCTTGGCGTCCGAGTTGGCCATCATGCCGAACTCGGTGAGCGTCTTGCCTTCGAGTCCTTTGGTGATGGAGCCGACCGGGTGCACGTCGCACAGGCCCAGGGCCTGGCCTTTGGCCCAGACGGATTCGGCGATGATCGGCTGGTCGGTCACGGGCATGGTGTTGGCCATGGTGAACACCGCGGTGAATCCGCCCTTGGCGGCGGCGGTGGAGCCGGTCTCGATGGTTTCGGTGTCTTCCCGGCCCGGTTCGCGCAGGTGGACGTGCATGTCCACCAGGCCGGGCAGCAGGACGCCGCCGTGGCCGTCGACGACGTGGCCTGCGTCGGTGGCGGAGACCTCCGCGCCGATCTCGTCGATGACGCCGTCGACGACGCGGACGGAGACCGGGTCGCCTTCCCCGTAGGGGCGGACGTCGTGGATCACGGTCACGCCGGTGGCCGGGGCCAGCGGGCCGGTCGGCGGGTAATTCTTGTCGCTCATCGTCATTTTCCTTCCCCCACCAACAGGGTGAACAGCACTGCCATGCGCACGTGGACCCCGTTTTGCACCTGCTGGAGCACCGCGGCGTGGTCCTGGTCCGCGACGTCGTGGTTGATTTCCATGCCGCGCAGCATCGGCCCCGGGTGCATGATGATCGCGCCGTCCTTCATCGCGGCGGAGCGCGCCTTGGACAGCCCGTAGAGCGTGGCGTATTCGCGGTGCGACGGGTAGAAGCCGCCGTTCATGCGTTCCTGCTGCACCCGCAGCATCATGATGACGTCGGCGTCCGGGATCTCGGCGTCGAAGTCGTGGGCCACGCGCACCGGCCAGGTCTCGATGCCGGCGGGCAGCAGCGTCGGCGGGGCGACGAGCACGACCTCGGCGCCGAGTTTCGACAACAGGTCCACGTTCGAGCGCACCACCCGGGAATGCAGGCAGTCGCCGACGATGAGGACCTTGCGCCCGTCGACGCCGCCGAGGCGCTGGCGCATGGTCACCGCGTCCAACAACGCCTGCGTGGGGTGCTGGTGCGCCCCGTCGCCGGCGTTGATCACGCTCGTGCCGCCCAACCACTGGGAGACCAGCTGCGCCGCCCCCGAGGACGGGTGGCGCATGACGATGGCGTCGGCCCCGATCGCGGCCAGGGTGGAGGCGGTGTCTTTGAGCGATTCGCCCTTCTTCACCGACGACGAGGAGGCCGAGACGTTGATGACGTCGGCGCTCATCCACTTGCCGGCGGTCTCGAAGGAGGCGCGCGTGCGGGTGGAGTTTTCGTAGAACATCGTGAAGATGGTGCGCCCGCGCAGGGTCGGCAACTTCTTGATTTCCCGGTCCAGCAAGGTGTCGCGGAACCGGTCGGCCTCGTCCATCAGGCCGAGGATCTCGTCGCGGTTCAAGTCCGCGATGGACAACAGGTGCTTCATGGGCGGGCCTCGGCTTTGCTCAGCACGACGGCGTCGCGGCCGTCGATGCGCTCGTTCAACACGGTGACGTCCTCGTCGCGCGCCGTCGGCAAGTTCTTGCCCACGTAATCGGCGCGGATCGGCAACTCACGGTGGCCCCGATCGACCAAGACCGCCAGCTGCACCGCGGCCGGGCGGCCGATGTCGCGCAACGCGTCGAGCGCGGCGCGGATGGTGCGGCCCGAAAACAGCACGTCGTCGACCAAAATCACGGTCGCGCCGTCGATGCCGCCGTCGGGGATGGTGGTCGGGCGCAACGCCCGGTGCGGCTTCGTGCGCAAGTCGTCGCGGTACAAGGTGATGTCGAGCGCGCCGGTGGGAACCTCGACGCCGGAAAATTCGGCGATTTTGTCGTGCAGCCACTCCGCCAAGGGCACTCCGCCCGAGGGGATGCCGAGCAACACGGTACGGGGCGTCGGATCAGAATCCAGCGCCGTCTTTTCGATGATCTGGTGCGCGATGCGTGCGACGGTTCGCCCTACCTCCGCAGAACTGAGCAGATCTGTGGCCTGGGGCGTGTCCGGTGAACTCATCGTGACCTCCTTCCCCGCCTCTCTGTGCGGTCTTTAAAGGATGCCTGGAAGATTCAATTGAGTCGTCTTTTGTCTAAGCTGGCGACTGCCGACGATAGTAACACCGCGCGAGCCCCCTGCGGGAACCACATCGCGTCTGCTACCCCGCCGCCACACCCCTCGACCGCTAGCTTCAGTTGGAAGGGCCACATGGGCTTTCACGCATTTCACGACCTCCCGTTTCCGCGTCAGCTGGTCTGGGACTGGCACACCCGACCCGGGGCCGTCACCCGGCTCACGCCCTCTTTCGTGCCGATGTCCGTGACCCGGGAGGCGGACAACCTGGCCACCGGCACCACGACCTTCTCCCTGCCTGCGGGATTGAGCTGGGTCGCCCGTCACGACCTGGCCCATTACCGTGCCGGCGCGCAATTTTCCGACGTCTGCCTCACCGCCCCCATCAAACAGCTGGCCAACTGGCGCCACACGCACACCTTCGCCGACCTCGACGACGGCACCCGCATCACCGACGACGTCGCCACCCGCGTCCCCGGGAAGTTGCTGACCCCCACCTTCGCCTACCGGCAACGCCAGTTGCTGGCCGACCTGCAGTTTCTGGAACGGCTGGCGGCCCTCTCCCCGGAACCCGGACGGCGGCTGACCGTCGCGATGACCGGCTCCGGCGGTTCCGTCGGCACCGGCTTGCGCGCCCAACTGACCACCGCCGGACACGACGTCATCCGGCTCGTGCGCCGAGACCCGGCGGCCGGGCAGCGCCGCTGGGATCCGGACCAGCCCGCGGTCGACCTGCTCGACGGCGTCGACGTGCTCGTGCACTTGGCGGGCGAGCCGATCTTCGGACGCTTCAACGACGCCCACAAAAACGCCATCCGTGATTCCCGGGTGGGCCCGACCACGCGGCTGGCGCAGCTGGTCGCCGACAGCCCGTCGGTCACCGCCATGGTCAGCGCCTCCGCCGTCGGCTACTACGGCGCGGACCGCGGCGACGAGAAGCTGACCGAGGACTCCGAGCGCGGCGACGGTTTCCTCGCCGACGTCGTCTCGGCGTGGGAGGCCGCCACCGCCCCCGCCCGAGACGCCGGCAAACGCGTCGTCACGGTGCGCACCGGGTTGGCCATGAACGGCGGCGCCGGCATGCTGCCGCTGTTGTCCGCCCTGTTTTCCACCGGCCTCGGCGGGGCCTTCGGCGACGGGTCCATGTGGATGTCCTGGGTGGCCCAAGACGACCTGACCGACGTCTACGCCCGCGCCGTCGTCGACGAGTCCCTGGCCGGCCCCGTCAACGCCGTCTCCCCCGCCCCCGTCACCAACCGGGAGATGGCCGACGTGCTCGCCGCCGAACTCAACCGCCCCGCCCGGATGCCGTTGCCCACCTTCGGCCCGGCGATGCTGCTCGGCCGGGAAGGCGCCGCCGAGTTAGCGCTGGCGAGTCAGCGGGTGCTCCCGGAGCGGCTGCACTCGGCGGGCCACACTTTCCGCTTCGACGCCCTGGCCGCCGCGCTCGCCCACGAACTCGGCGGGGAGGCCCTCCTAGCGCCCGCCGGCGAAGAAGTA
>CALZCR010000031.1 GCA_945631445.1 uncultured Corynebacterium sp.
CCGCGCGTTTCATCGCACCGCGGCGGGTGACTTCGTGGACGACGTCGCCGGCCGGGTCCATGCCGGCCAGGGTCGCCTCCCGGCGCGTCGCGTCGCCGCGGCGGCCGAGTTGCGGCGGATCCAGGTCTAGGACGGATACGCCCGCAAACACGGAGCGCGAGCCTGGTTTGCGCAGCACCAGCCGGTCGCCGATGATCAGCGGCAGCGGTCGGCCCAGCGTCAGACGCAGGTGGTCGTCGCCGAAGGGGCGGGCCGCGGCGGTCACCGCGGCGGTGCCGATATGGACTACGACTTCCTTGGGGGCGTCGGTGAGCGGGGCGCCGGTGGTGCGCCGGACGTCGACGAGATCGACTAACGGCCAGGCGCCGGGGGTCAGCAAGACATCGCCGCGGGCGATGTCGTCGGCGGATTCCCCGCGCAGGTTTACGGCCACGCGGGTGGCCGGGCCCAGGCGCTCGTGCGCGGTCTCCTCGGATTGCAGGGAACGCACGGCGGTCTCGCGCACCCCGTCGGCGGTGGCCAGGGAGAGCACGTCACCTTCGGCGAGTGTGCCCGCGGACAGGGTGCCCGTGACGACGGTGCCGGCGCCCTTGATGGAAAACGCGCGGTCCAGCCACATGCGTACCCGGGCCGCAGGATCGGGTTGCGCGGCGGCGGCGAGCATCTCGTCGAGCGTGGCCTTGAGCTCGTCTACGCCTTCGCCCGTGCGGGCGGAGACGGTCACCAGCGGGGCGTCTGACAGCGTGGTGTTCGCCAACTCGCGGCGCACCTGCGCCTCGGTTTCCGCCCGCCGGGCGTCGTCGGCGCGGTCGGCGCGGGTGAGCACGATGACCGCGTCAGTGACGCCGAAGGCGTTGACGGCGTCACGGTGGTCGTCGGATTGCTCCTGCCAGCCTTCGTCGGCGGCCACGACGAACATCACCGCCGGCGCCGGGCCGACGCCGGCGAGCATGTTGCCCAGAAACTTCTCGTGCCCCGGCACGTCCACGAACGCCACGTCGCGGCCCGAAGGCAGGCGGGTCCACACAAACCCCAGATCGATGGTCAGGCCCCGGATCCGCTCCTCTTCCCACCGGTCCGGCTCCAGGCCCGTCAGGGCCTTGACCAGCGTGGACTTTCCGTGGTCGACGTGACCGGCGGTGGCGACGACAAACACTTTAAGACTGCTCCTTCTCGGCGCGCGCGATGGCCGCAGCGACCGTCTCATCCAACTCCGGCGGCACGCATCGCAGATCCACCAGGCACGTACCCTGATGCACCCGCGGCAACACCACCGGATCCCCGGCGCGCAACCTCGCCGCCAGATGCTCCGCCAGCTCCACGGCGTAACCGGGCAGCGGGAAGCCGGGTGCCCCGCCCCCGCCGACCCGGCCGTCGTGGGCGACGACGACCCCGCCGACGGATTCCGCGAGCACCTCCGCGCGGCGTTTGAGCTCCGCCGGATCGGCGTGCAGGTACTGCTTGACCGGTGCCTCGCGGCCCGTGAGCGTGGCCTCCAGCGCGGCCAGGCGCAGCTTGTCGGTGCGCACCGCCCGGGCCAGCGGGTGCTTCTTCAACTTCTGGATCGCCCACGACTTGCCCAGAATGATCCCCGCCTGCGGGCCGCCGAGCAGCTTGTCCCCGGAGGCGATGACCACGTCCGCCCCGGCGGCGATCTCCGCGGCGACGTCCGGCTCCTCCGGCAGCGCCGGATCGTGGGTCAGCAGCCCGGAGCCCAAATCCACGATCAGCGCGAGGCCCTTCTCGTCGGCCAGCGGCCGCAGCCGGGCGGTGCCCACCGCGGCGGTGAACCCCTCGACGCGGAAATTCGAAGGGTGCACCTTCAAGATCGCCTTGGCCGTCTCCCGCTCGGCGGCGCGCTCGTAGTCCACCGGGTGGGTGCGGTTGGTCGCCCCGATCTCGTGCAGGCGCACCTCCGCGGTCTCGATGAGCTCGGGCAAGCGGAAACCGGCGCCGATCTCGATGAGTTCCCCGCGGGAGATGATCACCTCGCCGCCCTCCGCCAACGCCGTGGTCGCCAGCAGCAGGGCGGCGGCGCCGTTGTTGACCACCAGCGCGTCCTCCGCGCCGGGGCAGGCGGCGAGCAGGGCGTTGTTTGCGCCCAGGCCGCGGTTTGTGGAGCGCAGGCCGGTGCGCAGGTCCATTTCGACGTCGGCGTATCCGGCGGCGTCGATGAGCGCGCGCCGGGCGTCCGGGGAAAGCGGGGCGCGGCCGATGTTGGTATGCACGACCACGCCGGTGGCGTTGATCACCGGCGTCATGGACGTCGCGCGGGCGGCGGTGACGCGGGCCCGGACGCGGTCGACGACGGCCTCGGGGGCGATCTCTAAGGCGCGGGCGGCGGCTTGGGCCTCGGCGACGATGCTGCGGACGGCGCTGTCGGACAGGGGCGCGTCGACGACCTCGGGGAGGGCCAGCAGCTGGTCGGTGCGCGGGATACGCCGGCGCGGATCGGTGACGTTCACGGGCCCTCCTGGTGGAAAAGATTGGCGGAGACGGACAGGAATCGAACCTGCCAAACCGAGATACTCGGCTTCACCGGTTTTGAAGACCGGGGCGCCCACCAGGACACGTACGCCTCCACGGGAAAGATTAACACTTTAAAAAATGAGCGAAAACACTAAGGTGGGATTTATGACACCGGAACTGCTCGAATCCTACAAAATGACCAGCTACGCCAGCGGGGGCGGGTGCGCCTGCAAGATTCCGCCCGGCGAACTCGAAGAGGCCGTGCGCGGCCTGACCGGTGTCCAAGACCCCAACGTCATCGTCGGGCTCGACGACGGCGACGACGCCGCGGCCGTGCGTATCGCCGACGACATTGCGGTGATCTCCACCGCGGACTTCTTCACCCCGGTGGTCAACAACGCCTACGACTGGGGCCGCATCGCCGCCGCCAATGCGCTGTCCGACGTCTACGCCATGGGCGGGACCCCGGTGACCGCCATCAATCTGCTGGGCTGGCCGCGCGACGTGCTGCCCACGGAGCTGATGAGCGAAGTTCTGCGTGGCGGACTCGACGTCGCCACCGAGGCGGGCATCTCGGTCACCGGCGGGCACTCCATCGATTCGCCGGAGCCGACCTACGGCATGGCCGCCACGGGGGTGGCCCACCCCGACCAGCTGATGCGCAACGACCGCGCGGAAGCCGGCCTGCCGATCACCCTGACCAAGCCGATCGGCGTGGGCATCCTCAATAACCGGCACAAGTCCACCGGCGAGAATTTCCCCGAGGCCGTGGAGCTGATGACCACGCTCAACCGCGACGCCGCGCAGGCCGCCAAGGACGCCGGGGTCAAGGCCGCCACCGACGTCACCGGCTTCGGGTTGCTGGGGCATCTGTACAAGATGCTGCGCGCCTCCGGGATTTCCGCGACGATCGACGCGGCCGCGGTGCCGAAGCTCGACGCCGCCGTGCGCTCCATCGACGAAGGCTTCGTCTCCGGCGGCTCGCGCCGCAACCTCGACTGGGTGCGCCCGAACGTGCGCGCCGAGGGCGTCGACGAGGACACCCTGATCCTGCTTGCCGACGCCCAAACCTCCGGCGGACTGCTGGTCATCGGGGAGGTCCCCGGCTACCCCGTCATCGGCGAGACCACCGCGGGTGACGCGGGAATCGTCACCGTGAAGTAAATTCCGCGACCCGTCCCCCGGCCCGGCGCAGGGCATCGGCGTCGGAGGCGACGATGATCTCGGCGAAACGCTCGGCGTAAGCGCCCAGGTCATCTCCCACGCTGCCCACGACCGCGATGACCGGCAACCTGCCATGGACGCGGTGGAGCACGGCGTCGATGATCTTGCCCTGCGCCGTCTGCCCGTCGAGGCGCCCCTCCCCCACCACGACCGCGTCCACGTCGGTGAGCAGCGCGTCGAAGCCGAGGACGTCGAGGACCCGGGCCGCGCCGTCGGCTAATTCTGCGTCAAAGTGCGCCCACATCCCGCCGGAGAAACCGCCGGCCGCGCCCGTGCGGGCTACACCGCGGGGATCACGCGGAAAACTGGCCGCTTGCCCGTCTAAGCGTTCAGTCAACTGTTTCACCTGCCCCGGTCCCGCCCCTTTCTGCGGGCCGAAGACTGTTGCGGCGTCGACGAACGTGGTGGTCACGTCGCACAGCACCGTCAGCCGGGCCTCGCGCACACCCCCGTGTTCCGTGATCGCCCGCACGGCGCCGGTTCCGCCGTCCGTGGTGGCGGAGCCGCCTGCGGCGATGAGCACCTCACGGGCTCCGCGGTCGATGGCCTCGGCGACGAGTACGCCGGTGCCGTAGGTCGAGGCCCTCACCGAGTCGCCGGGGCCGTGATGCAGCCCGGAAGCCCGGGCCAGCTCCACGATCGCGGTCTCCCCTGCCACCGCGAACTGGGCAGTAATAGGTCTGTGCCATGGATCGACGGTGTCGACGTCGATGAGCTCGGCGCCGAGGGCACCGGCTAGCACGTTAAGGGTGCCCTCACCGCCGTCGGCGAGCGGGAGACGGACGGACTGCCTGCCCGCGCCACCCACTCCCGCGGCGATCAGATCGGCGACCTCTGCGGCGGTGAACGTGCCTTTGAAGCTGTCGGGGGCGATCAGGATGCGCATGCCCGCCATTATGGCGGGAAGACTACTTCTCGGTCAGCGGCGGAAGGGTCTTCGCCTCGATGAGCTCGTCGAACAGCTCGAGCAGGCGCGACTGTGTGTCCAACGCGTCGGCGAAACCGGCCTGGCGGACCTTCACCGTCGAGGTGATGTTGTCGGCCTCGTGATGGAAGAGGAAGTCGCCGACGCCCCAGCCGACGAGCTCGTCAAAGGGGGTGTCGATCAGCCCGTGGCGCTCGACGAGGCGCTCCCAGACGTCGCGGCGGGTGGGCATGGCCTCGGCCAACGACATCTGTTGCGGTTCGGCGTAGTCCATGCGGAAATGCTTGGCGAAGGCAGGCCACAGCTGCGACCAGCGGAAGACGTCGCCGTTGGTGACGTTGAACGTTTCCCCGGCCGCCGAATCAGCCGAGCCCGCCCACACCGTCGCGCGCGAGAGCAGTTCGGCGTCGGTGGTCTGATACAACACGTCGTAGGCCGCGCGGGTCCCCGGGAAGCGCATGGGCAGGCCGAGTTCCTTGTTGATCGCGGCGTAGACGCCGATGACCATGAGCAGGTTCATCGGGTTGCCGGTGGCGTAGCCGGTCACGCCCTCCGGGCGCAGGGCGGTCCAGGCGAAGCCGCGCTGCTCGGCGTTCGCCTTCAGCAGGTCTTCCTGCGTGTAGTAGAAGTGCGGGGCGATCAGGCGCGGGTCGGTCTCCTTGGCCGGGGTGTTGAAGAACCCGAGGTGGTGGCCGTAGGCCTTGCCGCCCTGGTAGAGCGTGACGTGCTTGAGCGGGGCCCCGGCGTCTCGGAGGGCGTCGAGGGTGTTTTGCAGGAGCGCGTCGTTGACCTCGATGAGTTCGACGTCGGTGGGTTTTTCGATGTACGCGCCGAAGACCAGGTGGGTCACGCGCGCCAGGACGTCCGTGGGCAGGCCTTCCCCGGTGAGCAGGTCGGCGGAGTGGTGAGTCCACTCGACGTCGAGGTCGCGGCGGGAGACGCCGTGCACCTCCCAGCCGAGCTCGTGGTATGTGCGGGCGGCGTAGGAGCCAATGAGGCCGCCGTCGCCGGCGACGAGGACGACGCCGTTGGGTTCGGGCATATCGGTGAGGTTCAATCCAGCTGAGTTGGTCATGGTTTCACCCTAACGGAATTATTTAAAGTTTCAAGCTTTTGGGCGTGTAAGACCATCTCGGTCGGAAAAGGCGCCGAGCCATGCTCATTTTCTGCAGCTGCAGAAAAGCAGCGACCACGCCGACCCTCCCCCACCGACGACGAGGCGCCCGCCCCGGCCACTGCCGGGAGCGGGCGCCTCATTCAACCAGAGAAATTAGCTCAACGTCGTGATGTTCTCCGTGACCACGCCCGCGGCGCGGTCCTTTTCCATCCGACGCTTCTGCGGCTCGACCACGTACTTCGGGTCCTTGACCGAGTTGTGGCCGGCGTGCAGGACGCCGAAGCGGGTCAGCGCGGAACCGGCGAGCAGCGACAGCCCAGACAGGGCGGACACCACGCGGTTCTTGCGCCCCAGCACGGCGCCGGCGGCGCCGGCGATCACGCACACCTCGGAGAGGTTCAACAGCTTGCCGGGGGCGTCCTTTTCGTAGACCTCGCGGATGGTCGGGTCCATGTCGTCCTTCATGGCCTTCATGGCGACCAGCTCAGCGGCGGTGCCGCCGACGGCGAACGCCCGAGCCGGGCCCGCGTTCTCCGGAGAGGTCGTGATCAACGCCAATCCGCCGGCGGCGAGGCTGCCGGAGGAGACGAAGACGTACGGCAGGTGGTTCTTCGCGCCGTTCCACGCCGGGTTCGACGTGTCGGAGAAGAGCACACCGGTATACGAGGCCAGCAACGGACCCAACGCACCGGTGACGGTGGCGCCGGCCGCCGACGCCCCGCGCAACACCTTGCGCAGCACACCGCCCAGGGGCAGGGTGTACTTCTTCTCCTCGATGAGCAACTCATCGACCTCAGAAGCGGCCTGGAGCGCGGAAACGCTGGCAAACGAGAGCAGCAGCCACGACCCCATCGACATCGGCGAGTTGACCTTGAACACGCGGAACATGTTCAACGCCCGCTCCGGGCGGCCCAGGTCACCGACCAGGGCCAGCGAACCCCCGGCGGCGGTGACGAAGGAGGAAAGGCGGGTGGTACGCAGCAATTCCTTGTTGTCCGTCACCTGCGCGCCGAGGGCGATCAGCGACGACCCACCGGCGATGCCGCCAAGGAAGAGGTACACGCCGATCGGCCAACCCCACGGCGGGGCCTTGACGATGGGCCGACCGTAGTAGGAGCTGAACTCAGCGTCCGGCACCATGGCCTGTTCCAGCCCGCCGGTCTTGCCGCCCTTGCGATACTTGCGCTTCTTGGCCTGCTCATCGGCGAACTCTTCGGCCGCCTTACCGGCGGCGGCGCGAGCCTCTTCTTGCTCGGCTTTCTTTTGCTCGTCGACGTAGTCGAGATGCAGCCGCGGCTTACCCTTCGACGGGCCGGTGGCCGGCGGACTCCAACGCCCGGTTATCCGGTTGACGATGTCCGGGATGATCTTCGGAATCCTCATTTACGTCCCCCCACCAGGAATGCCGCGGCCATGGCGCCGGCCATGCCGGCCGCCGCCTTGAACATGGTCTTGTACATGTTCGGCAGATCGCGGGTCGGCACCTCCGGGTACGGCGGCAGTCCGTAAACCTCCGGCTCGTCCAGCAGCAGGAAGATCGAGCCCGTGCCGCCCACGCCGTCCTCGTCGTTGGCGCCGTACAGGCGGGCCTCGGTCATGCCCTGGGCGTGCAGCTCGTCGAGACGCTCGCGGGCCACCTGCAGCATTTCGTTGCGGGTGCCGAACTTGATGGACGTGGTCGGGCAGGCCTGGGCGCACGCCGGGGTGTCGCCGACCTTGAGACGGTCGTAGCACAGGGTGCACTTCTGGGCGACGCCCTTGTTCTTCATCGGCGCTTCTTCGCCGGGGGTAAAGTCCTCGCCCTGGTCGTGGTGCGACTCCCGGATGGAGATCCCGCCCTGGTCACGACGCTCGATGACGCCGAACGGGCAACCCGCGACACACGTGCCGCAGCCGTTGCACACGTCATCCTGCACCACCACGGTGCCGTGCTCGGTGCGGAACAGCGCGCCGGTCGGGCATACGTCCAGACAGCCGGCGTTGGTGCAGTGCTTGCACACGTCCGATGACATCAGCCACCGGAAATCCGGGGTGTCCGGCGGCGTGGTGTCCACCGGCTTGTCCTTCCCCGGTGAGCCGATGGACGGCATGCCCAGCCCCACCAGGTTCTGGGTGGACTTTTTGGCGGCGTCGATGCGCTCTTCGCTCTGCTCGACGAACGCCACGTGGCGCCAAGTGTTCGCACCCAGGTCGCCGGTGTTGTCGTACGACGAGTTGAGCATCTCGTAGTCGCCGTCCTGCGGGACGCGGTTCCACTCCTTGCAGGCGACCTCGCAGGCCTTACAACCGATGCAGATCGACGTGTCCGTGAAGAACGCCTTGCGCTCATCCAGGTCGTAACCGATCGAATTCGATTCCAACATGGTCATTATTTAAACTCCTTGCGGCTTCTCGGGTCGCTCTTGCTCGTTCGCGTTCTCGACGTCCTCCACGGCCGTCGGCTGGAAGTCCTGCTCCTCTTCGCCGGGCTTGGTGATCCGGTCCATGCCGGTCTCCAGGTCAATGCCGGCGCGCTGGCGGTACTCCTCGACGAACGTCGTCAATTCTGGACCGCGCGGGCGGCGGCCCGCGATGATGTCGCACGCGGTGACCTTGGCCTGCTGGATCGAGGCGTTCGGCTCCAGGGTGACGCCGATCAGGTCGTTGGCGGAATCGCCCTTGACCTCGGCGCCGTCGCCGTAGTTGGCGAAGTGGAACGGAATGCCGATCTGGTGGAATTCCTTGCCGTTGACCTTGCGCGCCTTCATGCGCTCGGTGACCAGCACACGAGCTTCCATGGCGGAACGCGGCGACACGATGGTGGCCCAGCCGCCGTTTTCCAGTCCGCGCAATTTCGCCAGCTCCGGAGAGACCTCGACGAACTGCTCGGGCTGAAGCTCAGCCAGGTACGGCACCCAGCGGCTCTTGCCGCCGGCGCCGTGCTGTTCCGTGACGCGGTAAGTGGTGAAGGTGAACGGGTAGACGTCCGAGCCTTCCGTGCCCGCCGGCGGGGTCTGCAAGTTGTCGCTGCGGCTGAAGAGTCCGCGGTTCGGGGAAGACTGCACCTCGTACAGCGGGTTTTCCACTCGGGACTCCTGCGCCTCATAGTGCGTCGGCAACGGGCCGTCGACGATCGCGTCCGGCGCGAACAACCAACCCTTGCCGTCGCCCTGCATGATGAACGCGTCATCACCCGAGAGCGCGGCCACGCCCTTGAGGCCCGGCTCCGGTCGGTAGTGCGGGCTCAAGGTCGCCGGGAAGTCGACGACGTCACCGGTGGACACCCACTTCTGGGAACCCTCGTCCCACCACACGTACTTCTTGCGCTCCGACCACGGGTTACCGTCACGGTCCGCGGAAGCACGGTTGTACAGGACGCGGCGGTTCGCCGGCCAGATCCAACCCCAGTCCGGGGCGGGGTCCGTCGGGAACTCCGCGCGGTTTTTGTTGGCCGCGTGATTCTGTCCGCCGGCCATGACGCCGGAGTAAATCCAGCAACCGCCCGAGGTGGAGCCGTCGGACTTCATGTCGGCGAACTTGTCCAGCGGCTCACCGGCACGCGGTCCTTCCAGGTACTGGCCGTTGATTTCGAGCAGCACCTTCTCCGCGTCCGCGATCTCCGGATCGTCGCCCGTGGCGTAGTCCCACGTCATGTTCAGCAGCGCCTGGTCCCGCGGGTCCGTGGAACCGGCCTTGCGCTCGCGCAGGCGGCGACCGAGCTGGTAGAAGAAATCCAGCTCGGACTGGGAGGCGCCCGGCGGCTCGATG
>CALZCR010000032.1 GCA_945631445.1 uncultured Corynebacterium sp.
GACGTGCGCCTCCACCTGGTTGACCACGGGGATGATGCCCGTGGCCTCGATGAGGTCCGCCAACGTCTCCGCCGGGAAATTCGCCACCCCGAGGCACTGAATGAGACCCAGGCCCTGCAATTGAGCCATCGCCTCAAAAGTCTCGTTGTAGCGGCCCGCCTGCGGCCACGGCCAGTGGATCGAGGAACTCCAGGCCCAGACGCCGCAGAGAGCCGTGAAACGCCTGCTGCACCTGTTCCGTCCCCTGTTCGTCATGCCACGCCTTCGAAGTGATGAACAACTCTTCGCGGGTGACGTCGCCGGCGGCGATCGCCTCCGCGAAGGCCTTGCCCAACGCCTCCTCGTTGCCGTACCGGGAGGCCGTGTCGAAATGCCGGTACCCGAGGTCGATGGCGGTGCGGACGACGCGGACCGCCTCCTCGCCGAGCAGCTTGCTGGTGCCCAGGCCGAGCAGAGGCATCTCTTTGCCGTCGTTCAAGGTCACGGTCGGGACGGTGCGGTGCTCAGCGCTCATGGTGCTCCCCGGTTTTCTAGTTGGCGCTGAGCAGGTCGATGACGAAGACCAGCGTGCGGCCCGCCAGCGGGTGCCCGCCACCGGCCGGGCCATAAGCCTTTTCCGGCGGGATGACCAGCTGTCGGCGGCCGCCGACACGCATGCCGGGGATGCCTTCCTGCCAGCCGGCGATGAGGCCGGTCAGGGGGAACTCAATCGACTGGCCGCGGTCCCACGACGAATCGAACTCCTGGCCGCTCTCGAAATCGACGCCCACATAGTGCACTTCGACAACGCCGCCGGCCTGCGCCTCTGCTCCGTCGCCGACCACCAAGTCGGTGGCGTCCACATCGGTCGGGGCGGGGCCGGACAGGGGTTCAATGATCGGCTTGTCCATGGAATATTCTCCTCGGGAGTGTCTGGATAAAGGTCTGAAAAATAACGCGACCGGGCTCGCTTCGGGCCATTATAGGCCGAAGCGAGCCCGGTCGGGGTTACGCCTTGCGGTTAGCGGTCCTCGCGCGGGGTGACGGTGCGCAGGGTCTCGCCGGTGTAAATCTGGCGCGGGCGGTTGATCTTGGAGTTCATCTCCAGCTGCTCGCGGTAGTGGGCGATCCAGCCCGGCAGGCGACCAATGGCGAACAGGACGGTGAAGAAGTCCGTCGGGAAGCCCATGGCGCGGTAGATCAGGCCGGTGTAGAAGTCCACGTTCGGGTACAGCTTGCGCTCGATGAAGTACTCGTCGGCGAGCGCGATCTCCTCCAGCTTGAGGGCCAGGTCCAGCAGCTCGTCGCCACCGAGGTGCTCCAGCACCTCGTGCGCGAGATCCTTGACGATCTGGGCGCGCGGGTCGTAGTTCTTGTACACGCGGTGGCCGAAGCCCATCAGGCGGACGCCGTCGACCTTGTTCTTGACCTTGTCCATGAACTCGGTGGCGTCGCCGCCGTGGTTGTTCTGGATGTCCTCGAGCATCTCCAGGACGGCCTGGTTGGCTCCGCCGTGCAGCGGGCCGGAGAGGGCGTTGATGCCGCCGGCGACGGAGACGAACATGTTCGCGCCTGCGGAAGCGATCATGCGCACGGTCGAGGTGGAACAGTTCTGCTCATGGTCGGCGTGCAGGATCAGCAGCTTGTCCAGGGCCTTGACCAGGATCGGGTCGATCTCGTAGGGCTCGGTCGGGTAGCCGAACATCATGCGCAGGAAGTTCTCGCGGGCGTTCAGCGAGTTGTCCGGGTACATGTACGGGGTGCCCTTGGAGGCGCGGTGCGCGTAGGCCGCCAGCATCGGGACCTTGGCCATCAGACGCGTGGTGGCCTTGTTCAGGTCCGCCTCGCTCTTCGGGTCCAGCTGGTCCTGGTAGTAGGTCGACAAAATGTTGACCGAGGACGCCAGCACGGACATCGGGTGGGCGTCGCGCGGGAAGACGTTGAACTGGGACTTGAAGTCCTCGTCCAGCAGGGTGTGGCGGCGGATGCCGTTGTTGAACTCGTGCAGCTGGTCCAGGGTCGGCAGTTCGCCGTGGATCAGCAGGTAGGACACCTCGTTGAAGGTGCACTTTTCCGCCAGCTCGGCGATATCGTAACCGCGGTAGCGCAGAACACCGGCGTCACCGTCGATGTAGGTGATCTTCGATTCCGTGGAACCGGTGGAAACGTAGCCCTGGTCGAAGGTGACCAGGCCGGTTTCACCCAGCATCTTGCCGAGCACAACGCCGTCGTTGCCCTCGGTGGCGTGCATGATATCCATTTCGTACTCGCCACCGGGGTAGTGAAGTACGGCCTTGTCCTTGTTGTCAGTTGCCACTGTGAACCTTTCAAACTTGGTTGTAGACACCACGGCATTGTGTAGTGCCGTTGGCTGTATTCCGCGGTGCGCCGCAGGAGCCTAAAGAGGCGCTAGTGACCACGCTAGTGCGCCTGCCCTTAGTTGGCCATGCGCCCCTGCCCGCCGTGAGGGGGACACGCGGCCTCCCGCCCCGGCCGGACACGCCTGCCGCCGCGGCTGGCCAGCAATAATTTCGCCAGGTTATTTTCAGTTTTCCAGAACCCGCCGCGCACTGGGGCGCGTGAGGATCTGGACACAGCTTAGCAACAATGTGAAACCGGATACACGACCGCCCGCCCACCCCCGTGTTCACCCCCAACCCCAGGCCCGACGGAAAAGTCACTCCCGTGTTGAGGACACTGGGGGGTTAGAGTGTGGTTGCCAACAATGCACGGCACGCGCTTTAAGGGCGCTTCGACCAAGAAGGAAATTCATGAGCGAAACCCAGCAGTTCCCCACTCTCCCGGCAAATCTTATCCCGGCGGACGGCCGATTTGGTTGCGGCCCCTCCAAGGTGCGCCCGGAGCAGATTCAGGCCGTCGTCGACGGCGCCACGGGAATCATCGGCACCTCGCACCGGCAACCGGCGGTCAAGGACGTCGTCGGCTCCGTCCGCGAGGGCCTGAGCGAACTGTTCAGCCTCCCGGAGGGCCACGAGATCATCATGTCCCTCGGCGGGGCGACCGCGTTCTGGGACGCCGCCACCTTCGGCCTGATCGAGAAGAAGTCCGCTCACCTGTCCTACGGCGAATTCTCCTCGAAGTTCGCCAAGGCCTCCAAGCTCGCTCCGTGGCTGGATGAGCCGACGGTCATCGAAGCTCCGGTCGGCAGCGCGCCGTCCGTGGATGAGCTCGGAGAGGTCGCCGACGCCGACGTCGTCGCCTGGGCGCACAACGAAACCTCCACCGGCGCCATGGTCCCGGTCCGCCGCCCCGCCGGCACCGACGCATTGGTCGCCATCGACGCCACTTCCGGCGCCGGCGGCCTGCCGGTCGACGTCGCCGAGACCGACGTGTACTACTTCTCCCCGCAGAAGTGCTTCGCCTCCGACGGTGGCCTGTGGCTCGCCGCCATGTCCCCGGCCGCCATCGAGCGCATCGCCAAGATCAAGGAATCCGGCCGCTTCATCCCGGCGTTCCTGGACCTGCAGACCGCCGTGGACAACTCCCGGAAGAACCAGACCTACAACACCCCGGCCGTCGCCACGCTGCTGATGCTCGACAGCCAGGTCAAGTGGATGAACGACAACGGCGGGCTGGACGGCATGGTCGCCCGCACCACCGCCTCCTCGGACGTGCTCTACCAGTGGGCCGAGGCCCGCGAGGAGACTTCCCCGTTCGTCGCCGACAAGGACGCCCGATCCCTGGTCGTGGGCACCATCGACTTCGACGATTCCGTCGACGCCGACGTCCTGGCCAAGGCGTTGCGCGCCAACGGCGTCCTCGACGTCGAGCCTTACCGCAAGCTGGGCCGCAACCAGCTGCGCATCGGCATGTTCCCGGCCATCGAGACCTCCGACGTGGAGCTTCTGACCAAGGCCATCGACGCGCTCCTCGAGCAGGGCGTCGGCCGTCAGGGCTAGTCCTTCCCGGACGAAAGAGCGCCGAGTCTGGCAAGGCTCGGCGCTTTTCTGCATTAGGCTGGGGAAAGATCAGCCGGATTTCATGTTCGGCGACTGCCGCTCCAGCAAGAAGGGATGAACGCATGCGCGAGCTTTTCCTCGTTCGTATCACGGACGGTCACACGGACGGGCCCGATCAGTCCGATCAGCGCCTTCTGGTTCTGCGCGACACAGACGGGACCGACTATGCGCTGCCCGTGACCGAGGAGCTGCTTTCTCTCTTGCCGCCCGACGAGCCGAAGCCCGCCGAGCACCCGCCGGCGAGCGTGACCAAGCCGCCGACCAAGGAGCAGCCGCCCGCGCAGCCGTTGTCGCTGCGTCCGCGCGACATCCAGGCCCGCATCCGCGCGGGTGCGATGCCGGAGGAACTCGCCGAAGAAATGGGCGTGCCCCTCTCCCGCATCGAGCCTTACGCCCACCCCGTGTTGCTGGAGCGCTCCCGCATCGCGGAGTTGGCGAGGCAGGCGCACCCAGTCCGGGAAGACGGCCCCGCGAAACTGACCTTATGGGAAGTGCTCGCCGCGGCGTTCGGCGCCCGCGGACACAGCCTCGCGGACTCCGAGTGGGACGCGTTCCGGGAGCCCGGCGGCGACTGGATCGTACGCATCAGCTGGCAGGCGGGGTTGAGCGAGAATTCCGCCGATTGGCGGGTCCGCGGCTTCAATTCCCCGCAGCCCACGGCCGAAGCGCTCAACCCGGTGGCGGCGGACCTCACCGACCCCAACTTCGTGCAGCCGGTGCGCACCCTGACCTCGGTGGGCAGGGGCGAGCGCTACGAGGAGAGCCACCGGCGACGGGAGGACAGCTTCGACGACGTCGACGACGCCGACGTGGAGGCACACGATCAGCCGCAGGAGCACGACGCCGAGCAGGCCGAGGACCATCCTGACTCCCCGGCGCCGGAGACCGTGGAGGGAGACGACGTGGAGCCGGAGCCTGAGCCGCAGGCCGCCCCGTCGAAGCGTCGCCGTAAGGCCGTCACCCCGCACTGGGAGGACGTGCTGCTCGGCGTGCGAGCCAACACGAAGCGTCCGAAGCAATAGAGACAGACAAGGGACCCCACCATGGCCACCAGCAGTGACTCTCAGCAGTCCCCGATCGCCATCACGCTGTGGTTCGTCACCGCGGAGGACCCCGGCGCGATTCTGCGGGAGGAGCCCAAAGCCGACCGCGGTTTCGGCCGGAAGTATCTGGCCCAGTTGAACCCGCGGTGGCCGATCACCCCGATCGGGCAATTTCCTTTGAACCGTTCGGCGCCGGCGTCGGAGGGGGAATTCTACGTCGCGGGTTTTCCTGGCGTGACCGTGGTCCATACGTGGCTGACCGATCTGCGTCGGCTCTCGGACGTGGACTCCCGCCTGTTGTCTTCCGCCCCGGCCCGGGACCTGTACGCCTTTGCGGTGGACGAGGAGGCGGGCTTCGGTGGTTTCGCGCATTGGGAGGACGGGGTGTTGAAGCGTTCTTTGTGTGCGGTGCGCGACGTGATGTTCGAGGACGTGGGGCTGCCGGAGCCGTTTGAGAGCCCGTATTGGGCGGGTGAGATGCACGAGCAGTTGGGTGGGCTGTCCCTTCCCTTCGATCCCCTGGATCTGGTCGCGGAGGCGCAGCGTTCCTGGCTCGGGGTCGAGGTCTCCCCGGAGGGTCCCGACATCCACGTGGTGGGCTACGCGGTGGACGGTCGCCCGGAACCGCGGCTGGACGTCCCGGAGAAGCGGGCGGAGCTGGATGTGGGGAATCTGGCCAGCGGGTCGGCAGAGAAGCTTCGCTTGGGCCCGGCGCACGCGGACTACGACGATTATTCCAGGGGGGTCGACACCGGCGAGTCCACGGGAGATGAGTTCCGGCAGTTTTTCCGCGCCACCGGCGCCGTGGCCAAGCGGGTGGGGCGCGGGGTGGGGCGCCGGGCCAAGGAGCTGCTGCGCACCGTCAACGAGAAGATCCGCTACACGGACCGGTGATGCAGCGAGCGGTCGCGTTCGTAGAAGGCGATCGCCGCGCTGGTGGCCACGTTGAGGGAGTCCGTGCCGGGGGCCATGGGGATCATGGCGCGGGCGTCGGTGGCGCGCATGGCGTGTTCGGTCAGGCCGGGCCCTTCCCCGCCGACCAGCAGGGCGAGTTTTTCCCAGGGGGCCCCGGTTTCATCGACGAGCGCCTCGGCCAGCGTGAGCTCGCCTGCGGGCGTCATGGAGACGAGCCGGTAGCCCGCGTCGCGGAGCTGGCCGAGGCTGCGCTGCCAGGTGGTGTAGGCGCCCTCGAGGTGGGCGAAGGGGGTGCGCAGCACATGGCCCATGGACACGCGCACGCTGCGGCGGTACAGGGGGTCGGCGCAGCCGTTGCCGAATAAGACGGCGTCGACGCCCATGCCGGCGGCGTTGCGGAAGATCGCGCCGATGTTTTCGTGGTCGCCGACCCCTTCCAGCACGACGACGGTCCGGGCGTGGGCCAGCACGTCGCCGACCGTGGGTTCGGGCGCCCGGTCGGCGGTGGCCAGCAGCCCGCGGTGCAGATCGAAGCCGGCGGCGGCCGCCAACACCTCCCGGGAGACCTCGTAGACGGCGACGTCGTCGGGGACGTCGTGCTCGGCGAGGTATGCGTCGAGTTTGCCGGGGAAGCCCACCAGGGTGCGGGCCGGAAAGCGGGAGGCCAGCAGCCGGGAGACCACGAGCGGGCCTTCCGCGACGATCAGCCCTTTGCCGCCGGGCAGGTCGGGCCGGTTGTCGGAGTGGTTGAGGTCGCGGACGTCGTCCAGGCGGGGGTCGGCGGGGTCGTCGATGCGGACGCGCATCAGCTCAGCGCGTCCATGATCGGGTCCATGCCGAAGAACACCAGGAAGAGCGCGGAAATCACCCACATGACCCAGTGGACGTCCTTGATCTTGCCGGCCGCGACGTACATGACGGTGAAGGCGATGAAGCCGACGCCGATGCCGTTGACGATGGAGTAGGTGAACGGCATGACCATGATGGTCAAAAAGGCCGGTAGGGCGACGTAGAACTTGGACCAGTCGATGTCGCGGACCCCGCCCATCATCATGGCGCCGACGATGACCAGCACCGGAGAGGCAGCCTCAATGGGGACGATCTCATACAGCGGGGTGAAGAACATCGCCAGCAGGAACAGCAGGCCGGTGACCACGTTCGCCAGTCCGGTGCGGGCGCCGTCGCCGATGCCGGCGGCGGAGTCCGCGAACACGGTGTTCGACGACGCGGAGCTGGCGCCGCCGACGACGGCGCCGAGGCCCTCGACGACCAGGGCTTTCTTCATGCCCGGCAGGTTGCCGTCGGCGTCGGCGAGGCCCGCCTGCCGACCGAGCCCGGTCATGGTGCCCATGGCGTCGAAGAAGTTGGCCAACAGCAGCGTGAACACCAGCAGGGAGGCCGCCACCACGCCGATGCGGGTGAAGGCGCCGACCAGGTCGACCGCGCCCAGCAGCGACAGGTCGGGCACTCCGCCGAGGGAGTCCGGGGCGGTGGGCACGGCCATGCCCCAGCCGGCCGGGTTGGTGTTGCCTTCCCCGTCGACGGAGGGGCCGACGTTGAACACGGCCTCCAAGATCAGGGAGAGGACGGTGGTGGCGACGATGCCGATGAACAGTCCGCCCGGGACGTTGCGGACCACCAGGATGCCGCAGATGATCAGGCCGAAGACGAAGACGAAGGTCGGCCACGAGCCGATGGAGCCGTCGATGCCGAGGCCCACCGGGACGGTGGTGTTCGCCGCGTCGGGCACGCGGGTGACGAAACCGCCGTCGACGAAGCCGATGATGGCGATGAAGGCGCCGATGCCGACGCTCATGGCGGCCTTCATCGACTGCGGGATGGCGCGGAACACGGCGGTGCGGAACCCGGAAACCGCCAGCAAGACGATGATGATGCCCTCGATGACGACCAGCCCCATGGCCTCGGGCCAGGTCAGCCCGTGTCCGCCGACGAGGGTGACGGCGACCAGGGTGTTCAGACCGAGCCCGGCGGCGATGCCGAAGGGATATTTGGCCACGACGCCGAAGAGGATGGTCATGACGCCGGCGGCGAAGGCGGTGACGGCGGCGACCTGCGGGACGCCGAGAACCGTGCCTTCGCTGTCGGCGCTGGTGCCCAGGATCAGCGGATTGAGCAGGATGATGTAGGCCATCGCGAAGAAGGTGACCACGCCTGCGCGGATTTCCGCTCCGACCGTGGTCCGCCGTTCCGTGATGTGGAAGTATTTGTCTAAGCCGTTTTTCGGCTGCCGGGCTGTCGCCGGGCGCGTCGACGCCTCGGCAGCGGGTTCCGTCATGGTGTCGCTCCTCGCTCCACGGATCCTGGGTATTTTTCTTTGTAAGAATCTCACTGATCCACTTTTTCCACAAAACCTGGAATCGTGACCGTAATTCCGACCGGGTATCCTTGAGGAGGCCTAACAGGAGGAACCGCCGTGCCCGAGTATGTGACCACCTTCGCCATGCGGGAGGGCAGAGCGCCGCACTTTTCCCGGCAGCTGGCCTGGTTGCGCGACACGGCGGCCCTCTCCCCGCAGAAGCTCACCGAGGTGCGCGCCACGCTCCAAGAGCTTGGAGCCGACGACGTCCGGCCGGTCATCCGGGCCGACCAGGGGGCGGTGTCCGTGTCCGTCCGTTCGCTTCCCGCTCTGCCCGAGTCTCACGTGCTCGACGCCGAGCCGATCCTGGATCGTCGCACCCATCCGGTGTTCACCGGCCCTGACCTGGGCTGGCAGAACCGGCAGCTGGCGCAGCTGGCGAAGCGTGGCGCGGTCGAGGGGCTGTTGGTCGACGACTCCGGCGCCGTCATGTCGGCCGTCCGTTCCACCCTGATGGTGGTCCGGCCCGGCGAGGTGCTCGTCCCCGCCCACCCCCGCACCCCGCAGTCGGTGACCGGCACCGCGGTGGTCGACCTGCTCGCCGAGCTCGGCGTCACCGTCACGCCACGGCCGGACGGGCTCAGGATCTCGGAGCTGCGCACCCACGAGACATGGACGGTGGGCTCGGTCATCGGCGTGCGCCGGGTGACGGGGTGGCGGGAGTACGGGTCCGTGCTCACCGCGCCGAGCTTGCCCGAGGATCAGCGCGGCGGGGTCCCCACCGCCGAGGACGTGGAGGCCCACCGCTGGGCCCACGCGGAGGAAATTTAGGAGAACAGCGGCTGCTCGTCGTCGAAGTAGTCGGGGTCCTCGGAGTCGTCGGCCAGCCTCGTCTCTGAGTGCGCGCCACAGCCGTAGGTCTGGTGGACGAGCACGCCGTCGGCGGAAAATTCATTCGCGCACACCCCGTAATTCTGCCCGATGACTCCGCCCGCCGGGAGGAAGAACGCGCAGGTGCGGCACGTCAGCTGCGCTTGTTCGGCGAATTCGGAGTTCGGGCCGTACTCACCGGTGCGCCAGCGCGTCAACGCCTCATTCAGGCCGGTGCGCGTCAAAAAGCTCTTCCGCTTGTCGACGCCCACATCCACCGCCTCCGGGTCGTCGGCGTCGTCGGTCAGGCGCACATCGTCTGGCGCCGGCGGCATGAGGTCTCCGGGGCCCAGGTCGCCG
>CALZCR010000033.1 GCA_945631445.1 uncultured Corynebacterium sp.
CAGGCTCCGGAGGAAGCCCGTGCCAAGCGTCTGCTTACTGCAGGAGCTTCCACTACCAATCCACCGCACACTCGTTACGCCCGTGTCGGCGCGCCCGTCCACCAAAGTGAGGAAAACGGCCGTAGTAAACGCCCTCCCGCGCAAAGAGTTGGCCGACTACCCTGACACCCCTCGCAGACCTCCCCGGGAGGGAAAGGCAGGGGAACAGGATAATTCCTACAGCTACTGTATATACAGTTCTATTTTTATCTCTCTGATCAGCGGAAACGCGTTTACAGCTATACAGCTGCCGCATAGCTGTATAATGAACGGTATGCACCACCGACTAGGAGCAGCCACGTGATTATCAGTGTCATCAATGCCAAAGGCGGGGTAGGAAAAACCACCACCGCCATCTACCTCGCCTCAGTGCTGGCCTTCCGTGGCCACCAAATCCGGTTTTTAGATATGGACCGACAGGGCTCAGCCATGGAGTGGTTCGAACGCGCCGAAGACAACGACGCCCCCCTGGCTTTCGGCGTAGAAGTCACCATCCCCCGCCAGCTGGCCCGCATCGCACGCCACAACCACGACGGTGAAATCATCATCATCGACACCCCACCCGGGGACACCGATGCAATTGATGCCGTCATCGAGGTCTCTGACTTCGTGCTCGTCCCCACCCGTTCGCGCAGCGCGGATATGACCCGTGTCTGGGAAATCCTGCCACTGCTACAGAACCGCCCGCATGCTGTGCTGCTGACGTTTGTACGGGCCGGCACCACCTCGCTGACGGATGCACTGACCGCGCTAGAAGAGGGCGACGCCTCGTTCCTCGAGGCCCATATCCCGCTACGCGAGTCCATCGGCAACTCCTATGGCTACGCACCCACCCACTTCGACGGCTACGAGGCCGTCACCGACGAAATCCTGGAGGCATTGAAATAATGGCTGTCAAAAAACCCAACGACATGGCACCCCGCCCGGCGCAGAAGACGCCGACCACCGCAGGCGATGTATTCCACAGCAACCGCCAGTCGGACTACACCACCAAATTCACCGTCCAGCTCGACACCGAGCTGCACCGCAAACTCAAACTCGCCGCCGCCCTAGAAGAGCGCACCATGCGTGAAATCACCGAAGACGCCCTGGCCCACTACCTCAATACCGCTAAATCCTCTCGCCCATAAATACAGCAACCGTAAATACAGCAGTCCGTTTAAGCCCTTCTAGCAGAAGAGCTGTATAACCGTATATACGGCTACCGTAAATACAGCTGGAGAGCGTCTCACGTAACACCCCTTCGAATGAGGCATAAGACCCAGGGGTGCACGACTTGGTGTACTGCCTGCGGCGCCCTTGTTTTCTCGCTGGATCGGCCCCTGCATCGATCCGGCTGATCCCGGTTAGAGTCGCTGCAGAGCAGGCGACTGCAGCCGTAGATCGGTAATACAGGTCACCGCGTCTGCCCCAGTACTAAAGGGTGCCGAGCCAGTGAACTCCCCTTGGGTGATCGTGATGATGCCGGAGATATCGCGCGGTAGCCAGTAGCCGATGAATCCGTTGTCGAACGTCGTGGTGGTCTCGTCGATAAGTACCGTGCCGGTGTCGTCGTCGGTGATGGTGACTTCGATGTGGGCATTGCGCATCTCGCCTAAACACGTGGTCAAGCTGTGATAGGTGCAGTCATGGGTGTGGGTGACAAACGGTGCCACGAAATGTGGGGGTGTCCCCCGAGTAGTGGACACGCGGGATTGATCAAGCAGCAGGCACCACGGTAACAGCCGCGGCCGTGTCTTCGAAAGCCCTCGGCGACAGGTAACTGATTCCGGAGTGCCGCCGGCGGGTGTTGTAGCGTGTGATCCACCGGAACACCTCTCGTCGACACTGAACCGGTGACGCCCAGCTACCAGAACCTTGCAGCGTCTCCCGCTTCAGCGAGGCGTTGAACGACTCCGCCATCGCGTTATCCGCACTCGATCCGATCCGTCCCATCGACTGGCGGATCCCCAGCCTCCGACAGGTGTCCTGGAACGCCGAGGAAGTATAGACGCTGCCGTGATCCGAGTGGAATATCGCTCCGTCCATCGAGCCCCGTGTCCGGGCCGCGTCCTCAATCGCGTCCTGAACGAGGCTGGTACGCATATGGTCCGCAAGCGAGTAGCCGACCAAGCGTCGGGAGTGCACGTCGATGACGGTGGCCAGGTACATAAATACTCCTTTCCCACAGGGCAAATAGGTAATATCTCCGATATAGAGCTGATTGCAGTCCTCGGCGGTGAAGTCTCGGCCAACGAGGTCGTCGAAGACCTTCGCGTCCCGGTCCGCGATGGTGGTGCGTGTCTTCTTGCGCAGGCTCACCCCGACGATCTGGTGCTGGCGCATGAGACGCTCGATGCGTTTGTGATTGACCGGCGTGGGCGCGGTGTCGTTGATTTCGGCGGTCATGCGGCGCACCCCGATCGTGGCGTCGAATTCCTCGTGGTAGTCCCGCATCTGGGACACCAGGGCCTCGTCCTTGTGTCGGCGGCGCTGGCGGGCGGGGGCGTTGGCACGCCACTTGTAAAAGCTTGACCGGTTCAGGCCAAGGACGTGGCATAACCGCTTGACAGGGTAGGTCTCGGAGTAGTCGTCAACGAACTGGAAGCGGCTCACCAGCTCGTCTCTCCCGCGAAATACTTCGCGGCCTTACGCAGAATGTCGCGCTCGGTGGAGAGCTTCTGGGTCTCCGAGCGCAGGTGCTGGACTTCTTTGCGCAGGCGCAGCAGCTCGTCGGTGGGGTCCTCGGCGGTGCGGCTGGGCTGGACGCCGCGGGCCCTGCGGGCGGCGTAGACCCAGTTCTTCAACGTCGCCCGGCTGATGCCGAGGTCCACGGCGATTGAGGAAAAAGAAGCGCCCTTGGTGTCCTCGTAGAGCCGGACCGCGTCGGCTTTGAACTCATCGGTGTAGGTGTTCTTCGGCATGGTGGTCTCTCGCATTCTCCGGCCCATTCTGGGCCAGGGTCAGCGTGTCCACCAAACAGGGGACGGCCCCGACCACTCTCGCCCTGGCACTTGCCCTCGGTGGGGACGACGCAAATGACGTGGACCTCCTGGATCCGCTGGTGGCCACCGGCCTGATCGACCAGGTGCCCTCAGACTCCACGGTGCATCGCCGCCACGCAGAACTCGCCGGCCTGGGTTCTGACGGCACCACGGCGATCCTGGCGGGGATGAAATCGGCCCGTCGAGCCGCCTGGGCCGCCTGCGGCACCCGCAACCCCGCAGCCCGGGCCACCACCGACAATCCACTGGTCATCGACCTGGACGCCACCGAAATCCTCTCCCACTCCGACAAAGAGCATGCCACCCCGACGTGGAAGAAGCACTTCGGATTCCACCCCCTAGCAGCGATCATCGACCACGGCGACGGGCTGACCGGGGAACCCGCAGCCGTGCTCCTGCGCCCCGGCAACGCCGGATCCAACACCGCCGCCGACCACATCACCGTGCTGGACCAGGCGGTGAGTGCTCTTCCCGAGCACGCCGACGGACACGAGTGGGACACACGCCTGCTGGTGCGTACCGACGCCGCCGGTGGTTCCCAATCCTTTCTCAACCACCTCAACGACCAGGGCCTGGCCTATTCCATCGGGTTCCCGGTGACCTGGCAGATCGGGGAGATCGCCTCGACCCTGGGGGACCCCGTCAAGCAGGGCATCATCCGCCCCGACGGCACCGTCACCGACCCGGGTGACGGCTACGTTGCCGATATCACCTCCCGGATGCGGTCCTGGGCCGGGGAACCCCTGGGCACCGACCTGGACAAATACCCCGACGATATGCGGATCATCATCCGGGTGGAACACCCCGCGTCCGGGGCGCAGCTGCGCATCACCGATGTCGATGGCCGCCGGGTTCAGGCCTTTGTCACCAACCGCCCCGGCCATGCCAACCGGCTCGACGTCCTGCACCGCGGCAGGGGCAGGTGCGAGCAACGGATCCGGGACCTGAAAGACTGCGGGTTGGGGAAACTCCCGCACGAGAGTTTCCGGATGAATCAGGCGTGGTGTCATGTGGCGGTCCTGGCAATGAGCCTCATCACCTGGGCGGGGTTGGTCACCGCTGCCGGCAGTACCGCGGCACAGCAACGGCGGTCGCGGTGGTGGGTATGGGAACCGAAGACGCTGCGGGCGAGGATGTTGTCGATCGCCGCGATCGTGGTGCGTCACGCCCGGAGGGTCAGCCTGCGCTTCGATCAGGCTGCGCCGCATCGGCAGCTCCTGGAACACGGCCTGGCCAGGATCAGACGGATCGTCTGATCCTGGCCACATCCAGCCGCACGCTTTCGTCACTGCAGTCCTGAAGTTCCCCTACGATCTCATACCGGACCCTGGTTTCCCGGCCCAGTACCCGCCGGGACTCCGCCGACCCTGCAGTCGGTCACCCCCGTGCTGAGGACTGGAGACAAGACCCGTGAAAAATCCGGGCTAGGCTCGGGGCACATGACAACTCGACCGGAATCCCTCCGGCACTGGGAGTACTTCGTCGCCGTGGCCGAGGAGGGCAGCGTCACCGGTGCCGCGGAGCGGCTGGGGCTGACCCAGTCCCCCGTGTCCCAGGGGCTGAAACGTCTGGAGTCGAATCTCGGCCTCGACCTGATCCGCCGCTCCGCCACCGGTGCCACCCTCACCGAGGCGGGCCGGTCCCTGCTCCCGCAGGCCCGGATTCTGGTCCGGGACGCCACGGAACTGCAGAGCATGGCCCACGCCATCGCCGACGCCGGGGCCGAGGTCCGCGTGGGGCTGGCCCCCTCGGTGCCGCCGGGCATCGCCTTCGACCTCACCTCCGCGTTGCGGGACGTCGGCCGGGTCAGTGTGCACACGGCCGAGGTGTCGCAGCTGGTCACCCGGGTGGGCGAGGGCCGTCTGGACTGTGCCGTCATCGAGGACCCGGCGCCGACGGGTGAGTTGTCTCGCGGGCAGCTGCACGAGGTTCCCCGGCTGCTCGCCGGGCCCGCCGAAAAGCCCGCGACCTGGGCGGCGTTGCGGGGACACACCCTGCTGGACAACACCGCCGCCGTCAGCCCGGCGGCCGCCGGACGCCTGGCCGACGCCTTCTTCACCATCGGCTTGCACCCGGAGACCGAGCTGTGGCCGGACCGGACGGTCCTGGCCGCGCGGCTCGGTGCCGGAGGCGCGATGGTGCTGCTCACCCCCGATCAACTCGGGGGCCTGCCCGCGTTCCCGATGCCGGCGGCCTTCCACCTGCGGCTGCGGTGTGTGGTGCCGCCGCAACGGGGCGGGGCCGTCGGAAAGCGGGATCTGCGCGACGTCGTGGACCGTGCCCTGCGGCGCTCCCTCGGGCGTCTGGGGGAGACCGGATGACCAGGAGCCTGCGGGCCCGGATCGGCACCGAATTGGTCGCCGCGGGCTGTGACGGTTGGTGCTGGGCGCACCCGGTCGGCGAGGAGGCGGCCGGCGTCGGGGTCGGCGCCGACAGTCAGACCAGCATCTCGTCGATGTACAAGGTCCACCTCCTGGCCGCCTTCTGCCTGGCCGTGGACCGCGGGCTGCTGAATCCGCTCGACGCGGTGACGCTCAGCGCGGATGACGGCCCGGTCGGGACCCCGGGAGTGGGGCTGTTCGCCGACCCCGTGACGATGAGCCTGCGGGATCTGGTGCGTCAGATGGTGGTGCTCTCCGACAGCATCGCCGCCCGGGTGCTGCAGCGGCGTCTCCCGCCGGGCCTGGTCGGGGAGGTCGTCTCCCTGGCGAATCTCGAGGACACCACGATCGTCGCCCCGGGCACCACCGAGTCCGAACTCCCGGCCCTTCCCGAGGACGGCTCCGCGGCCAGCGAGGCGATCCGGCTGCTGGTCTCCTACCCCCGGGTCCGCCAGGATCCGGCCGCCTACCGCTCGGTGAGCACCCCACGCCAGCTGTGCCGCCTGCTGGACTGGATCTGGACGGGCCCGGATCTCACCGGGGTCTCCCGTGCCTTCGCCCGGACCGTGCTCGGGCAGCAGGTGTGGGGCCACCGGATCCCCTCCGGCTTCCCCGCCGGGGGCGTGCGCTTCCACGGCAAGACCGGGACGATCGGCCCCGTGCGCGGCGAGGTTTCCGTGGTGGTCGTCGACGAGGAGGCACCCATCGTCGTCGCCGTGATCACCCGTTCAGCCCGCAGCGGCCCGAACCTCGCGGCCGCGGACGCCGCGATCGGCCGCATCGCCCGGTTACTCGTCGATGAACTGCGCATGTCGCGCTGAGATTCCCCACCGGAGAACACCCCGCCGAGCAGGCGGTATTCGTCTCCCGACTGGCCGGAAGTCGTGCGGGAACGTGGTCGCGGTGAGCCCGTGGGCCTAATCTCATCCGGCATGACCACCCGCACCACTGTCCGTGTCTCCGCCCTGCTCGCCGCTACGGCGCTCGCGCTCTCCTCCTGCACCGTGCCCTGGTTCCGGGACGCGGTGGACGAGTTCGTCGCCGCCTTCAACGCCGGTGACGACGCCGGTGCCGCCACACTCAGCGACGATCCCGCCCGGGCCGCAGCCGACCTGGAGCAGCTGCGCGCGGGCATCGGCGGGACCAGCGTGGAACTGGACGCCGGCGGCGAGGAGGGCGAGGAGGACGGCGCCACCGAGATCACCGCCACCTGGACCGTCCCGAATGGCGATGAGTCCACCACCACCGGGACGATCACCCTCTCCGAACAGGACAGCGACCTCATCACCTGGGACAAGCGGATCTTCTCCACGGAGCTGAACGGGGACAGCCGCTTCCTCTACTCCGACGACAAGACCTTCACTCTGCCGGTGACCGACCGCAACGGCACCGACATCCTGTCCTGGACACCTGTCACCGTCGTCTCCGCGGGCCCGGAGCTGATCCCGCGGGCCGGGGAGATCGCCGCCGCCGTCCGCCCGGTCGTGCCGACCTCCACCGCCGAATCCGTCACCGCCCAGATCGAGTCCGGGGACGGCTCCCCGGTGGGGCTGTTCACCCTCCGAGAGCGGGACTTCGCCGTGATGGGGGACGCCCTGCGGGCGATCGAGGGACTGGACCTGCGGGAGGAGGGCCGCATGCTCGGCCCCACCCGGGACACCGCCTCCCCGGTGGACGGCGGCCTGCGCGACTACTGGTCGGAGAAGATCACGGCCGACGCCGGCTGGACCCTCCAGGCCACCTCCCCCACCGGCACGACCATCCTGGGGCAGGTGGAACCGGCGGAGAGCGAGCCCGTGCGCACCACGATGGACCTCGGGGTGCAGACGGCCGCGATGCGGGCCCTGGAGCCGATCGAGCAGCCCGCGGCGATCGTCGCCCTCAGCGCCTCCACCGGCGGGGTCATCGCCGTCGCGCAGAACGACGCCGCCGACGCCCTCGGCCCCGTCTCGCTGAGCGGGCTGTACCCGCCCGGCTCCACCTTCAAGACGGTGACCACCGCCGCCGCCCTCGAACGCGGCACCGTGGTACCCGACTCCACCGTCGCCTGCCCCGCCACCGCGGAGATCGACGGCCGCGTCATCCCCAACGACGGCAACTTCGCCCTCGGGGACGTCTCCATGACGCAGGCCTTCGCCCAGTCCTGCAACACCACCCAGGGTTTCATCTCCCAGGATCTGGAGCCGGACGACATGAGGAACACGGCGGCGCGCCTCGGGCTGGGCGTGGACTTCACCGCGCCCGGCATGACCACGGTGACCGGCTCCGTCCCCGTCACCGAGCCCGGCGCGGCCCGGGTGGAGGCCGCCATCGGCCAGGGCGAGGTCCTCTCCTCCCCCTTCGGGCTGGCCGTCATGGAGGCCTCCCTGGGCAACAACGGCCGGATGGTGCTGCCGACCCTGATCCAGGGTGAGGAGACCACCGCCGACCAGGACCCCGAGCCGCTCGACCCGGCGACAGTGCGGGCCCTGCGCGCGATGATGGCGGAGACGGTGGACTCCGGGACCGCCGCCAGCCTGAGCGACATCGACGGTCTCGGCGGCAAGACCGGGACCGCGGAGGTCGGGGGCAACCGGCCCGCCCACGGCTGGTTCGCCGGCATCAAGGGTGACCTGGCGTTCTGCACCTTCGTCGCCGGGGCGGAGTCCTCGGGACCGGCGGTGGCGGCCACGGGCCGTTTCCTGCGCGATGACGCGATGTCGGAGTGGCGCTGAGCGGACCCCATCACCCGGGCCGACGCTCACGCCGATCCCCCAAAAGTAGTATTAGTGCAGGTCAGCCCCATTCAGGGGGCGGAAGAGGACGTTCCGGACAAAAGTCCGCGATACCTCGGATGGTCACGTCAACTTCTGGGTTAAAAAAATGAGGGGTCGTTCACTGTCGGTCAACATATTCGAGAAGGTAACCCGGTGTTTTCACGGGAAGCGGGCTGACACGTGGTGAAGATACAAGGAAAGTGACCCTTGACCAGGTAAATTAGTAGTTGTTGATGTCACAATTTGCCTGCTCGAAAGGATCACCTTCAGGGTGAAGACTACCAGCTTCCATGTCGGTACCCCCGCTCCTGCTCAACTGTGCTCGAACGCCGGACTCATGTTATTGGCCGCCACCGCCGACGCCGTCAAAGTCGCCGATGCCATCGACGTGGAACTGGCCGAGTGGCAGAACCCGAACCTGCTGCACACCACC
Source organism: uncultured Corynebacterium sp. (assembly GCA_945631445.1). Classification (GTDB taxonomy): domain Bacteria; phylum Actinomycetota; class Actinomycetes; order Mycobacteriales; family Mycobacteriaceae; genus Corynebacterium. The sequence continues at coordinate 8,594 of CALZCR010000033.1, forward strand.
GGACACACCATGACCGCACTGGCCCTGGCACTGGCCCTCGGCGGGGACGACGCAGGCGATGTTGATCTCCTGGGCCCGTTGGTGGCCACCGGCCTGGTCGACCAGGTGCCGTCGCACTCCACGGTGCACCGCCGCCACAAGGAACTCGCCGACCACGACGACGAAGCTGCCGGTGCCGGCACAACCGCGGTGCTGGCCGGCATGAAAACAGCCCGTACCGCGGCCTGGACCGCCTGCGGTGCCCGCAACCCCGCCGCCGCGGCCAGCACCGATGCTCCGTTGGTTCTGGACCTGGACGCCACGGAAATCCTCGCCCACTCAGACAAGGAAAAAGCGGCCCCGACCTGGAAGAAGCACTACGGGTTCCACCCGCTGTGCGCGATCATCGACCACGGCGACGGGCTGACCGGTGAACCCGCAGCCGTCCTGCTGCGTCCGGGCAACGTCGGTTCGAATACCGCCGACGACCACAAGGACGTCCTCGACCAGGCCTTGGCCGCGATCCCCAACCACGTCGATGGTCAGGAGTGGGGGAAGCGTTTGCTGATACGCACGGATGCCGCCGGCGGATCCCAGGCCTTTCTGGGACACCTCGACCAACAAGGCCTGGCGTATTCGGTGGGGTTGCCGGTGACCTGGCAGATCGGCGACATCGCCTCCACGCTCGGCGAGGGCATCAAACAAGGCATCATCCGCGCGGGCGGTACGGTCAGCGACACCACTTTTGTCACATAGCCCGAAGGCATGTTAGAGTTTGGGGCATGTCGAG
>CALZCR010000034.1 GCA_945631445.1 uncultured Corynebacterium sp.
GTCAGCCGGTCTTTTCCTCACCGCCTGCGGCACCGGTGACGGCACCCCAGACGCCGAGGAGACAGTGCGCCCCACGGTCACCGCCACCTCCACCGCCGCCCCCGCCGACGGCGCGGCTGACTCGGAAGAAACCACGGCGCAGTCCGAGGATTCCGCCGCGCAAGAGACCTCCGCCGAGGTGCCCACCCCGACGGAGACGACCTCCTCCCCGGCCCCTGAAACCACCGGGCAGAACTCCGGGGGTGCCGGCATGCTCGGCCAGCCCACCACCGAAATCAAACAGGCGTCTTCCACCGGGGCTTTTGACCTGGAGGTCACTAACGTCCGCGTGGGCGCCCACGACGGCTTCGACCGGGTCGTCTTCGAGTTCAGCGGCGAGGGCCAGCCCGGTTGGTACGTGACGTCCACTGCGGAGCCCCGGCAGCAAGGTTCCGGACATCTCATCGACTACGCGGGCTCGCACGCGCTCAACGTCATGATCAACGGCACCCCCTACCCCTTCGACCTCGGCATCCCCGAAGACGAATGGCCGCAACCCGGCCCCGTCGCCGGGGCAGGGGACGTCGTTCAAGGCGTCTCCTTCCATGGGATTTTCGAGGCGACCAGCCAATACGTCATCGGCCTCGACGACCCCTCGGCCTTTTCCGTCACCCGCCTGTACAACCCGCCCGGGGTGGTCTTCGAGTTCGAGCACTCACCCCCCCCCCCCCCCCCATAAACGCGCCGCGAGGTGGTTCCCCTCGCCGCGGCGCTTGCACACGGTGAACTCTCGCGGTTCTAGCCCTCCTGGACCAGCACCAGCGAGATCTTGCCGCGGTTGTCGATGTCGGCGATCTCGACCTGGATCTTCTCCCCGACGTTGACCACGTCCTCGGTCTTCTCGACGCGCTCGCCGCCACCCAGGTTCGAGATGTGCAGCAGGCCGTCCTTGCCCGGGGTCAAGGACACGAACGCACCGAAGGCGACGGTCTTGACGACGGTGCCCAAGTAGCGCTCGCCGACCTTCGGCAGCTGCGGGTTCGCGATCGCGTTAACGCGCTCGATCGCGGCGTCGGCGGCCTCGCCCGTGGCGGCGGAGACGTAGACGGTGCCGTCGTCCTCGATGGAGATGTCCGCGCCGGTGTCCTCGGTGATCGAGTTGATGTTCTTGCCCTTCGGGCCGATCAGCTCACCGATCTTGTTCACCGGCACGTTGATCGCGGTGATCTTCGGGGCGTTCGGGCTCATCTCGTCCGGGCTGCTGATGACCTCGGCCATGGTGTCCAGGATCTCCAGGCGGGCCTTCTTGGCCTGCGCCAACGAGTCGGCCAGCACCTGGGAGGGCAGGCCGTCGAGCTTGGTGTCCAGCTGCAGGGCCGTGATGAACTCGGCGGTGCCGGCGACCTTGAAGTCCATGTCGCCGAACGCGTCCTCGGCGCCGAGAATATCGGTCAGGGCGACGTACTTGGTCTCGCCGTCGACCTCTCCGGAGACCAGCCCCATGGCGATGCCCGCCACCGGGGCCACCAGCGGCACGCCGGCGTTGTACAGCGACAACGTCGAGGCGCACACCGACCCCATGGAGGTCGAGCCGTTGGAGCCCAACGCCTCAGAGACCTGGCGGATGGTGTACGGGAATTCCTCGCGCGACGGGATGACCGGCTCCAGGGCGCGCTCGGCGAGGGCGCCGTGGCCGATCTCGCGGCGCTTCGGCGAACCGACGCGGCCGGTCTCGCCGGTGGTGTACGGCGGGAAATTGTAGTGGTGGATGTAGCGCTTCGAGGTCTGCGGGGTCAGCGCGTCGATCTGCTGCTCCATCTTGAGCATGTCCAGAGTGGTCACGCCCAGGATCTGGGTCTCGCCGCGCTCAAACAGCGAAGAGCCGTGGACGCGCGGCAGGACGTCGACCTCGACGCCCAGGTCGCGGATGTGGTCCAGGCCGCGGCCGTCGATACGGTAGCTCTCGGTGAGGATCTTCTCGCGGACGAGGTTCTTCATCAGGTCGTTGTAGGCGGCGCGGATCTGCTTGGAGGCGGCGGCGTCGTCTTCGGCGTCGACCTGGTCGAGCAGCTGCTCCTCGATCTGCGCCATGTACTCGTTGGTGGCCTCGTCGCGGGCCGCCTTGCCGTCGGTGGTCAACAGATCGCCGAGCTTCTTGGCGGCCTCCTTCTCCACCAGCTGGTAGACCTTGTCGCTGTAGGCCAGGAAGAGTTCGAATTCCTGCGTTTCGCGGGCGGCGTGCTCCGCCAGCCCCTGCTGCGCCTGGCACAGGGTCTGAATGAACGGCTTCGCAGCTTCGACGCCCTCGGCGACGACGGACTCGGTCGGGGCCGGGGCGCCGTCCTTGATCTGCTGGACGACGTTCGCGCCGGCGCTGGCCTCCACCATCATGATGGCGACGTCCTGCGAGCCCTTACTTCCCTGCTCAGCGTCGGTCAGGCGACCAGAGACGACCATCTCGAAGACGGCGCGTTCATGCTGGGTCTGGTTGGGGAAAGCGACCCACTGGCCCTCCGGGTGCTGATCGTCGGCGATCAGCGCCATGCGCACGGCGCCCACCGGGCCGGACACCGGCAGGCCGGACAGCTGCGTGGCGGCGGAGGCGCCGTTGATGGCGACGACGTCGTAGTAGTCCTCCGGGTTCTGGCTCATGACCGTGATCACGATCTGCACCTCGTTGCGCAACCCCTTGACGAAGGTCGGGCGCAGCGGGCGGTCGATGAGACGGGCGGCCAGGATGGCGTTGGTCGACGGTCGGCCCTCCCGGCGGAAGAAACCGCCCGGGATCTGGCCGGCCGCGTACATGCGCTCTTCCACGTCCACGGTCAGCGGGAAGAAGTCGAGTCCTTCACGCGGGTTCCGGGAGGCGGTGGTGGTGGCCAGCAGCATCGATTCGTCGTCCAAGTAGGTGGCGACGGAGCCGCCGGCCTGGCGGGCCAGCTGGCCGGTCTCGAAGCGGACGGTGCGGGTGCCGAAGTCACCGTTGTCGATCGTGGCGACGGCTTCGGTGATGCCGAAGTCTTCGTCGAAGAAGACCTCAAAAGAATTGTTGGGGTTGTGCTTGGTGCTCATGCGTATGTTCTCCACTCCCGGCGATCATCGGTGCCGCCGCATATCAGATGTTTTGTACAACGTCCGGATCCTACCAGGCACAGGGTGGATCTCACAGCGGGGAACGCCGCCCCGTCCCGCGGGCTCCCCCGGCCCAGAAAACGACGCCACCCGCCCGGCCGAAACGGCGGGGCGGGTGGCGTAAAGTTCTGTGCCGGTCGCTGACTTAGCGGCGCAGGCCCAGACGGGAGATCAGGGAGCGGTAACGCTCGATGTCTTCGGCAGCCAGGTACTTCAGCAGACCGCGACGACGGCCGACCAGCAGCAGCAGACCACGACGGGAGTGGTGGTCATGCTTGTGGAACTGCAGGTGGTCGGTCAGGTTCTTGATGCGGTGGGTCAGCAGAGCGACCTGTGCTTCCGGCGAGCCGGTGTCGGTCTCGTGGATGCCGTACTCGGAAAGGATTTCCTTCTTCTTCTCGGTGGTCAAAGCCGCCATGAGATTCTCCTTGATTATTTCAGTCCACATGAAAGGCGCCGAAAATTCAGCGGGTGCGACTGCTGTGGACCGCAGTCGCGCAATACCTCGGAAAATTTTACTCCCTTACCGGGCCAACCCCAAATCAGGCGCGGGCGGCGGTGTTCTTCGCCAACCCGGTCAGACGCGTCATGAACTCCTTGAGGAAGCGCTCCACGTCGACCTTGACTGCCACGTGCGCGGTCTTGACCGGGTCGTTGATGCGGGTCTCGTCGGCGATGACGCGTCCGTGCAGCTGGCCTTCGGTCTCCACTTTGAGGTTGATGTCCAGGGTCTCCACCAGCGTCGGGTCGACGGCGACGGCGACGGCCAGAGGGTCGTGTAGGCCGCAGCCGCCCAGGTGCGGGGAGTTCGTCTCGTAGCTCTTGATGTAGTAGTCGGTGGCCACGCCCAAGAAGTCGCCGCCGACGGTGCCCAGGTCGTGCCAGGTCTTGGTCTCTTCGTAGGTCAGCAGCGTCTGCAGGGTGACGTCGAGGCCGATCATGGTGACGTCCTTGGCGGTGCGGAACAGGGCGTCGGTGGCAGCCGGGTCCTGGTTGACGTTGGCTTCGGCCACCGGGGAGACGTTGCCCGGCACGGTCAACGCGCCGCCCATCATGATGATGTGGGCGTTCTCGGCGAAGGACCGGTCCTGCTCGATGGCTGCGGCGATGGTGGTGGACGGCCCCGTGGGCACGATGACCAGGTCGTCGCCGTGCTCGCGGACTGACTCGATGAGGAAGTCCACCGCGGAGGTCTCTTCGACCTGACGCTGGGCGTCGGGGATGACGGCTTCCCCCACGCCGTTTTTGCCGTGGATGAACTCGGAGACCGGCAGCACCTCGAAAGAATCTTTCGTGGAGGCGTGCGTGATTCCCGCGTAGACCGGCACGTCCGTCCGGCCGAAGAGCTCCAAGATGGCCAGCGCGTTGCGCACGCCGGTGTCGACCAGCACGTTGCCGTAGGTGCCGGTGACGCCGATCAGCTCCAGTTCCGGCGAGGCCAGGGCATAGGCCAGGGCCAGGGCGTCGTCGACGCCGGTGTCCAGGTCGAGAATGACTTTCTTCACGAAAAACTCCTTGAAAAATGAATAGTCGGGCGGCGGGGCGTGTCCGCCCCGAGGCACAGTCTAATAACCCAGCGGCTTGGGGCGCGGCGCGTCGATGAGCAACTGGCGGGTGCGGCGGACGTCGTTGGCGATGCTGTCCATCAATTCTTCCACGGAGTGGAACTTGACCATGTCGCGGACTTTGTCCACGAAATACACGCTGGCTATCTGTCCGTACAGGTCCGCGGTGCGGTCCAGCACAAAGGACTCCACCGAACGCCGTTCGTCTCCGAACGTCGGGTTGGTGCCCACGGAGATCGCCGCCGGGTACGCCACGCCCGCCTCCATGTCGCCGGACAGCGCCACGTTGCCTTCCACGATGAACCAGCCGGCGTAGACGCCGTCGGCGGGCACGGTCGCGGAGTCCGGGAAATACTGGTTCGCGGTGGGATAGCCTAATTCCCGCCCGCCGCGGCCGGCGCCGCGGACGACTTCCCCGGTCAAGGAGTAGGTGCGCCCCAACGCCCAGTTCGCGCGGGCCACGTCACCGGCGGCCAGATGCTGGCGCACGTGCGTGGAGCAGATCCTTTCGCCGTCGTCGTACAGCAGTTCCACGATGGTCACTCCCACGCCGTATTTTTCACCGAGCTCTATCATGGTCTTCGCCGTGCCGTCGGCGCCGGCGCCGAAGGTGAAGTTCTCGCCGACGACCACGTGCCGCGCGCCGAGGACGTCGACCAGCATCGTCTTGAAGTACTCCTCCGGGCTCAGCCCGGCGAGCTCCTTGGTGAAGTCGATGATCAACGCCGCGTCGATGCCCAGTTCCGCGCACATCAGTTCCCGGTCCGTCGTGCTGGTCAACAGCGAGGGGGTGCGCTCCGGGGCGAACACCTCGACCGGGTGGGGGTCGAAGGTCACCAGCACGCTGGGCAACTTCAATTCGCCGGCGATGGACACCGCCGTGTTGATCAGACGCTGATGCCCGCGGTGTACTCCGTCGAAGACTCCGATGGTCACCACGCTGGCGTCGAGCTCTTCGTGGACTTCGCCTTGTCCATGCCAAATAATCACCGCCCCAGACTACGACATAGAATCCGGTTATGACCGATTCGCTCTCTACTTCCGGACTCGTCGTGGTCGATAAGCCCGCCGGCATGACCTCTCACGACGTCGTGTCGCGCCTGCGTAAATATTTCTCGACCCGCAAGATCGGCCACGCCGGGACCCTGGATCCGATGGCCACGGGCGTGCTCGTCGCCGGAATTGAGCGGGGCACGAGGTTCTTGGCGCACCTGGTGTTGGCCACCAAGTCCTACGACGCCGTGATCCGCCTGGGGCAGTCCACCGACACCGACGACGCCGACGGCGACCTCACCGGCGGGGCCCCCGCGGCCGGCTTGGCCGACGAGCAGATCCTGGCCGCCGTCGCCGCATTGACCGGCGAGATCATGCAACGACCGGCGAGCGTGTCCGCCATCAAAATCGACGGCCGTCGCGCCCATCAACGCGTACGCGACGGCGAGGAGGTCGAATTACCTGCCCGACCCGTGACCGTCTCGCGTTTCGGCGTCCACGAGATCACCCGGCGCGGCGAACTGATCGACGTCCGCGTCAGCGTCGACTGTTCCTCGGGCACCTACATTCGTTCGCTGGGACGGGATCTCGGCGAGTCGTTGGGGGTCGGCGGGCACTTGATTGAGCTGCGCCGCACCGCCGTCGGCCCGTTTTCCCTCGACGACGCCCTGACCCTGGCTGAGCTGGAGACGCGGCCGCGGTTGTCGCTGCCGCTCGATGAAGCGCTGCCCCGCACCTACCCCACCCTGGCCGTCACCGACGAGGAGGCGGATGCGCTGTCCATGGGTAAATGGTTGCAGCCGCGCGGGGTCAAGGGCGTGCATGCGGCCATCGCCCCTGACGGTCGCGCCATAGCCCTGGTCCGGGAGAAGGGCAAGCGCCTGTCGACGGTCTTCGTCGCCCGGCCCAACACCCTCTGACGCGCCTTCTCGCGCCGGGCTACTGCACCACCGTGGTGGTGATGATGAACCCGCTGCGCTGCATCCACGTGCCGGTGATGAACGGCACCGGCGTCGGACGCACCAGCAGGTAGGAGAAGAACGTGCCGTCGGCACGCAAATCAATCTCCGCCTCGTGGAAGTCCAAAAAGCGCCGGGTGAGGGGAAACCATGCCTTGTACGTGGCCTCTTTCGCGCAAAACAGCAGCCGGTCGGCGTAATCCAGTCCGGCGTCGACGAGTTTCGTCAGCTGGCCGATTTCGCTGCGCAGCGCAATCGAGTTGAGCACCCCGTCCGGGAGCCTTTCCGCCGGCTCCGCGTCCACTCCCACCGAGCGCACCGTCGACAGTGGGGCCACCACCGCCGCCCGGTACCCGTCGGTGTGTGTCATTGATCCGGTGTAGCCTTCCGGCCAGATCGGAGCCCCGCGCTCCCCGCGCAGGATGGGTTGCCGGGCGACCTCTTCGGGCGCCCCGAGTTGTTCCAGGGCTTGGTGGGCGCACCACCGGGCGTCCCCGAATTCCGCCTTTCGGCGGTCCACCGCCTGCGACACCAGCGTCTTTTCCAGCGGGTGCAGCTGTTCGAAGCGGGTCAGGTCGGCGGAACTCGGGTCGGCGAACAGGTAGCAGTAGGCCGCTGAATCTGGCAGCATTCCGAATCCACGCACCTTAGCTCCCCTCCTTCGGCAGGGAGGCCAACTCCACCGGCCATGGCCGTGACGCCGGTGAATTCTCCCACGCCCGCCATTCCCGCGGGTAGCCCAGCGACACCTCGTAGTGGGGGACCCCGTCGACGACTAATTCGGAGGGGGTGTGCAAATGGCCGTACACCACCGCGCGGGCGTGATAACGCGACGGCCAGCTGCGCGTGTGCCGGGTGCCGGACCACAGGCCAATCTCCGGGTGTCGCAGCCGCAGCGTGGGCTCCTGCACCAGCGGCCAGTGGTTGACCAGGATCGTCGGGCCCTCGACTTGTGCCAGCCGCTTGACCGAGTACGCCAGCCGTTCCCAGCACCAGCCGCGCACGTCCACGAACGGGGCGATCGCGAATTCGTCGGTCATCACGATCTGGTTGTCGTGCGCCTGTCGCAGCGCCTCCTCCACCGTCAACCCGGGTCGACGGAAAGAGTAGTCGTAGAGGGTGAACAGCGGCGCGATCGTCGTGGAGCCGAACACCGGGTACGGGTCCTCCGGGGTGTCCACCCCCAGGTCCCGGCATCCCTCGACCAACTCCTTGTACTTGTCCTTGCCGCGGAACCGGTCGCCGCCGCGGGAAAACAGCTCGTGGTTGCCCGGGGTCCAAATCACCCGGGCAAATCGACGGCGCAACAGCTCCAATTCGCTGAGCACCAAATCGGTGCGTTCCGCGACGTCGCCGGCCACGATCAGCCAATCCGAGGGGTCCGCCGGGCGGATCGAGTCAATGCGTTCCGCGTTTGCGGTCACCGCGGCGTGCAGATCCGACACCGCCCACAACGTGGTGCGAGCACTCACGACGACTCCTTCCGGGCGTCCAATTCTTCGTCGACGACCGCCCACCGCATCGACTGGAACCGCCAGACGACCGCCACGAGCCGGATGGCGATGAACGCCGTCAGCCCCCACCAGACGCCGATGAGTCCACCGTCGAAGAAATAGGCCAGCCACACCCCCGGCAGAAATCCGAACAACACCGACAACAGGGAAATCGTGCGCAGGAAGGCCGCGTCGCCGGCGCCCAGCAGCACCCCGTCAATGGCGAAGACCACCCCGCCGAGCACGATCATGAGCAGCAGCAGCCACCACGGCCCGGCCAGGGCGGCCAGCACCGACTCGTCGGTGGTGAAGATCCGGGGAATCACAGTTGAGCCGGCCGCGAAGACCACGGCCAACGCGCCGGCGAAGATCGCCGAGTACCCGATGATGCGGACGCCCACTTTCCGGGCCACCGCCACCACGCCCCGGCCGAGCGCCGCGCCGGTCAAGGTCTGCGCGGCGATCGCCAACGAGTCCAACACCAACGTGATGAAGTTCCACAATTGCAGCAGCACCTGGTGGGCGGCCAGCGGCGCCGTACCGAAGCGCGCCGCCACCGCGGCCGCCGACAAAAAGGCCACCTGGAAAGACAACGACCGCAGGATCAGGTCACGCCCGAGCACCAGCTGCCGGAGCATCACCGACCACCGCGGCCGCCAGTCCCCCTCGTGCTCCTTGGCCAGGCAGACCACGAACAACGTAGAGGTGATCGCCATGCCGAGCACGTTCGCCCACGCGGATCCCACCAGGCCGAACTGCGAGACCAGCACCGGAATGGCCACGGCCCCGGGGATCACGCCGGCCAGCACGAACAGCAACGGCCGTCGGGTGTCCTGGACGCCCCGCAACCAGCCGTTGCCGGCCATGACCACCAGCGTCAGCGGAATGGCGAAGGCGGAGACGCGCAGCCAGCGGGCGGTCTCTGCGGCGATGGCCTCATCGCCGGTCAACCACCACGCGAAGGTGTCCCCGAACAGCCAGATGAGCACCGCCAGCAACGCCCCCACCCCGAGCCCCACCCACGTGGCCTGCACGCCTTCGGCCACCGCGTCGGCGCGACGACCCGCCCCGTACAGGCGGGAGGCGCGTGCCGTGGTGCCGTAAGACAAAAACGTCAGTTGGG
>CALZCR010000035.1 GCA_945631445.1 uncultured Corynebacterium sp.
AACGACACCTTCCCCACCGCGGTGCACGTGGCCGCCACCGAGGCCGCCGTCAACGACCTCATCCCGGGGCTGAAGGTGCTGCACGCCTCGTTGCAGAAGAAGTCCGAGGAGTTCGCGGACGTCGTCAAGGCCGGTCGCACCCACCTCATGGACGCCGTGCCGGTCACCTTGGGCCAGGAGTTCGGCGGCTACGCCCGCCAGATCGAGCTGGGCATCGAGCGCATCGAGGCCACCCTCCCGCGCCTGGCGGAACTGGCGATCGGCGGCACCGCCGCCGGCACCGGCCTGAACACCTCCGCGGACTTCGGCGCGAAGGTCGTCGAAGAGCTCAAGCAGCTCACCGGCCTGGAGGTGCTCAAGGAGGCCGAGAACCACTTTGAGGCACAGGCCAACCGCGACGCCCTCGTCGAGTTCTCCGGCGCCATGCGCGTCGTCGCCGGCTCGCTGTACAAGATCGCCAACGACATCCGCCTGATGGGCTCCGGCCCGCTGACCGGTCTGGCCGAGATCCATCTGCCGGACCTGCAGCCGGGGTCGTCGATCATGCCGGGCAAGGTCAACCCGGTCCTGTGCGAGACCGCCACCCAGGTCTCCGCCCAGGTCATCGGCAACGACGCCGCCGTCGCCTTCTCCGGCACCCAGGGCCAGTTCGAGCTCAACGTGTTCATCCCGGTGATGGCCCGCAACGTGCTCGAGTCCTCCCGCCTGCTGGCCAACACCTCGCGGGTGTTCGCCGAGCGCTGCATCGACGGCATCGAGGCCAACGTGGAGCAGATGAAGAAGTACGCCGAGTCTTCGACCTCCATCGTCACTCCGCTGAACTCCGCCATCGGCTACGAAAACGCCGCCAAGGCCGCCAAGCACGCGCTGAACGAGAACATCACCGTCCGCGAAGCCGTCATCGACTTGGGCTTCGTCGACGGCGAGAAGCTCACCGCGGACTAGCTGGACACGCGTCTCGCCGTGTGGGCCATGGCCAACACCGACCGCAACTAATCTAGCCGGTCCCCTCTGATTGAGCCCGAAGGCCGCTGCTCCCCGCCCAGGGGGTCAGCGGCCTTCGAGTCTTTGCATCAGATAAGAAGTCGGCTGGATCAAAAACCCGTCGCCGTCAGTGAGCTCGGAGATCGTCTCGACGTGGCCGTCGCGCCACAGATGCACCCGCGGGGAGACGGCCGCTTCCGCCCCGACGCCGGCCGCCAGGCTCACCGCCCCCGCCGCCATCATGTGCAGCCCGTGGGCGAGATCCTCCCCCTGCGTGACTTCGCGCACGAGCAGGAAATTGGGCAAGGGCACGGCAAACAGCAGCCCGGCCTCCGTGTCGACGTGGGGGACGTGCATGTCGACGAAATCCGCCAGCATCAGCGGCGCCGCCGACAAGTAAAAGCTGTTGCCCCGCGCCACCCACACACCTGTGCCCTCGACGTCGTCATCGATGTTTTGGTAGGCGACCTCGACCTCGAGGCCACGCAACTCCTCCCGCAGGTTACGGCGAGCGGCGCGCACCAGCGTGCCCATGTCATCGATCTCCGCCAGCTCCTGGGTCCGCGCGGGCGTGGCCGCCGCCCCCGTGTCCAGCACCAGACAAGTGAGCAGGTCTTTCGTGAAATGACCGACCGAGGCGTCCTCGATGACCCGGGTCTCCTCCGCCTGCTCCGGGTAGGCGGCGCCTTCATGGTCTCCGGGCCCGCCGGGCTGTGCGGGCATGAGCACCAGGCGCAGCGAGCGGTACACGCCAGGGGTGTCCAGATTCGCCGCGAGGTCGACGGCCACGGCCGCCTCGATGAAAGAATCCGCCCACGCCGTCACGGCGTGCGGCGTTTCGTCGTCGGCGATACCGTGCACCAGATCATCCAGGGGCAGCACGATCTTGTCCTCGGGGGCCTCCCGGGACAGAACCAACGTCATGCCGGACAACCGCACGTCAAAACCGTGCCCGGCAAAGCCTTCTTGCAGCTCACGGCGCAGTTCATCGGCGCGTCGACGATCCAACGCCGGGAATTGCCCGTCGGGTCGTCTACCGCCGATCCCGGGCCGGCGGGAACGGCGTCGGGAGAATGGGAACTTCACGTCAGTGCCTCCTAATTTCTCCCCCACACTAGTACCCGGGGCGCCCGCGTCCCACGCTGGCCTCAGGGGCTCTCCCGCATGAGCCGGATCAGGCGCTCGGTCGGGATGATCCGCAGGTGACGCTCCTGCTTCTCCCACGCGGAGATCGTCTCGATCTCGCCTTCGTGGAACACGTGCAGCAGCGGGGAGACCGGATGCCTGCTGCCCAGGGACTTCTCCAGGGCGGCGGCGGCGATGCTGGTCATCCCTTCGACGAGGTCTTCCCCGCTGGTGATGGGGCGCACCAGCAGGCTATGGCGGGTGGGGACGGCCACCAGCAACCCTTCCGACACGTCCAGCGCGGGCAGCCACCAGGCCAGGGCGTCCGCCAGGAGCAACGCGGCCGAAGACACCGGGACGTCGTCTGCCTCGACGGACCAGAAACGAGCTCCAGGGTGCTGCTCGGCCCCGGAGTTCAACCGCACGTCCACCGGCGCCCGGGAGAGTTCGTCGCGCGTGTTGGCCGTGGCCGCACGCTCCAGGGAGGCGAGGTCGTCGAGTTCACGCAACCGCTTAAGCGGGACGGTCTGGACGGCGTGCGGGGTATCGACGACCAGGGTGGCAAGCGTGTCGTGGGTGAACGGCCCCAGCGCGGCGGCGTCGGTGACCTGTTGCGCGGCGCCGCCGCCCGCCCCTTCCGCGGGGAGCAGACGCAGGCGCAGGCCGGCGTAGAGTTCGGCGTCGGTCAGCTCCGCGACGTCCGGATCAGCGAACACGTCGTTGACGTACGCGCTGCTCAGGTGCTGGGCGGCCTTGGGGTGCTGCGAGTATGCGACGTCGCGGGACAATCCCGCCAGACTGACGGTCATCATCCCCCGGCGCGGGTGTCGGATGACCGCCTGATCGCCGTCGAAGCGGACGGCGGCGCCGTGGTGCTGCAACGCGTCGCGCACCGCTTGCCGTAGTTGCTCGGCGTCGCGGCGATTGAGGTGGGGAAAGCCCGGGTCAGGCTCGTTGCCGCGGGGCCCTCGTCGTCGCCGCCAGAATGTCATGACCCGTCACCCTCTTCGTCGAACCCTTATGGGCGCCACCTTAGTGGTCGAGCCCTGGGATCCGACACCCTCCCCCACCCTGGGCTGGCCTTCGGCGCAGCGGCGGGGAGGTGCTCAGTGTTCGTCTTCGAGCAGGGTGGTCACCAACTCAGCGATCGCGGAGCGCTCGGAGCGCTGGAGGGTGACGTGGGCGAAGAGGTCGTGGTCTTTGAGTTTTTCAATCACGGCCTGGACTCCGTCGTGGCGGCCCACGCGCAGGTTGTCTCGCTGGGCGACGTCGTGGGTGAGCACGACGCGGGAGCCGCGCCCTAAGCGGGAGAGCACGGTGAGCAGGACGTTGCGCTCCAGTGACTGTGCTTCGTCGACGATGACGAAGGCGTCGTGCAGGCTGCGGCCGCGGATGTGCGTCAGCGGCAGCACTTCGAGCAGGCCGCGGTCTTCGACTTCGGCCATGACGTTCTCGGAGACCAGCCCTTCGAGGGTGTCGTAGACGGCCTGGCTCCACGGGTTCATCTTCTCGGTTTCGGAGCCGGGCAGGTAGCCGAGGTTTTGGCCGCCGACGGCGTAGAGGGGTCGAAAGACCACGATCCGGCGGTGGGCTTGGCGTTCGAGGACCGCCTCCAATCCCGCACACAGCGCGAGGGCGGATTTTCCGGTGCCGGCGCGCCCGCCGATGGAGACGATGCCCACGTCCCGGTCCATGAGCAGGTCGAGGGCGACGCGTTGTTCGGCGGAGCGGCCGGAGAGGCCGAAGGCCTGCTGGTTGCCGCGGATCAGGCGGATCGTGCCGTCGCGTCGGACACGTCCCAGCGCAGACTGGCCGGCGGCGGTGACGGTGACTCCGCAGTGCACCGGGAGGTCGTCCACCCGCTCGCCGTCGACGGTGGTCGTGTCCCCGAGGTCGACCCAGCCGTCGCGGTAGAGGGCGTCGACGTCCGCGGGGCCGGCCTCGACGGCGGCCATGCCGGTGTATCCGCTGGAGACGACGTCTTGGGCGTGGTATTCGTCGGCGGCCAGTCCCACCGCCCCGGCTTTGACGCGTAGCGGGATGTCTTTGGTGACCAGGACGACGTCGCCTGCTTCGCGCTGCAGGTTCAGGGCGCAGGCGAGGATGCGGTGGTCGCCTTCGGTGCCGCGGAAGGCGGCGGGAAGCACGGACTGGTCCTGGTGGTTGAGTTCGACGCGGAGGGAGCCGCCGTCGGCGTTCGCGGGCACCTTGTCGTCGAGGCGCTCGTAGGTCTGCCGAAGTTCTTCCAGCATTCGCAGTGCTTGGCGGGCGAACCAGCCGAGTTCCGGATGGTGGCGCTTGTCTTCGAGTTCCGTGACGACGGCCAGGGGCAGCACCACGTCGTGCTCGGCGAATTTCCGCAGCGCCCACGGGTCGGACAGCAGCACGGAGGTGTCGAGGACGTAGGTGACGGTGTCGGTGGACAAGGATTCGTGGGGCCAGGCGCCGGCCGACGGGGCGACGTCGGCGAGATTGGTGGTGGAATCGAACATCTGCTGCTCCCTCGTGCACGGCGGAGCGGGTACCCGTCCTTGCCGCGCGGACGTGTCGGGTCGTTGTCACGCCTGCCGGGCCGGTACCGGCCTGTGCCAGGCGTGGAACCAGGAAATGTGCCCGCAAACCAGGGGTTCCCGGGCACTCGCCGACGGTAAGTGGGAGGGGTAACGCAGACGTCACCGATAGGTGAACAGGGGGTGGCCGACGTCGTCCGCCCAGCTCACTGCCCTGCCGACCCCATCGGGCAGGGGTAGCGGGAGGGGCTAGGAAACGGTGGCGGTGAACTCGCCGGAATCATCGCGAGCCCAGGTGATCGTGCCGTTGGTGAACTCCTGCCCCCAGCCAGAGGCGCCGTCGTTTTCCCGCTCCGGGGCGACTGGCATGCCGAGGGGGTTGGTCAGCGCGCCGTCCTCGACCCAGGTTTGGGCGATCATGCCGACCATGGGTTGGACGCCGCCTTCTTCGGACTGGGCCAATAAGTTGCCGTCGGGGAAGGTGGCCACGGCCCCGACGTCGCTTTCCTGTACCTGCTCCGGTACGCCCCAGTCTTCGGCGTAACGGTTGATCTGCTCACCGAACGCGGGGTCGACCAGGACCGTGTTGCCGTCTGCGGTCTGGATCTGGGAGCTCTGCGCTTCCCCGGGGACCGTGTCTTCTTCCGCCGCGTTGTCTTCGGCGGCGGTTGTGCCCGTGCCCGTGTCCGTGGTCGTGGCCGTCTGCGTGCCGGCGGCGTCGTCACCGTCGTCGGCGCAGGCGACCAAGGTCAAGGCCAGGGCGACGGCGGCCGTGCCGGCGGCGGCTCGGCGGGCGCTGGAGCGGTGGAAGAGGGGGCGGGTCATGTTCTCGTGTCCTTTCTTAAGGCGCTGCATGTGGCACCAGAGTACAAAGCCCTCGTTCGCTCAGCGGCGTTTCCGTCCCTGCCGGGAGGGGCCGCCGTCGCGACGCTGACCGCGGCGGGCTTGTTTGGCCAGGGCTTTCTCGCGGGCGGTGCGTTTGGGCGCGGCCTGCCGAGAGGAGTTCGCGGTGCGGCCTTTCGCCACCCCCACGAAGTCCTGGATCGCGTCGCTGTCCTTGTGCTTGGGCCACACCAACGCAATCGACGTCTCCGGCGCCGTGGGGTCTACGAGCTCTAAGGGGACGACCTGCTTGCGGGACATCACTTTGAGCACGGGGCGGGGTGCGACGGCCACGCCGACGCCGGCGGCCACGACCTGCAGCGCCTCGGCCAGGGCCTCGTAGTCGATGCCCGCGTCGTCGGCGATGCGGTAGTTCAGGTGCTCGTCGGCGACATCCGCCGCGGCGACCTTTTCCCCGACCTCGGCGAAGATGGAGTCCTTCGGCACGGCGACGCCCTTGGCCTCGCGGTAGAGGGAGACCTGGTGGAAGCGGGCGTCGATGCGCTCGTCGGGAAGGCGCAGGAGGGCGAGGTCGGCGGAGCCGTCCTCGAGCAGGGCCAGCGGGTCGTGGCTGTCGAGGGTCGTGAGCGGGCCGTGCTCCGTGCGTCGCCGGAAACGGGCGAACCACTTTCCCGGCTCGGTTCCGGTGACGAACGCAATGGTGAGCATGGCCTCGATGATACCTTTGTGGTGTGACTGATCGAAGCGAATACCCCGACAACACCCCGAGCCCCCAGACCCCCTCGGGCGTGGCCATGAAGCCGATGACCGCGGCCAAGAAGCTGGGCATTTACCTGCCCGCCACCCCGCAGGAGTTCCAGGACGGCGCGGTCACCCACGCCGAACTCCGGGAACTGCAGAACAACCCGCCCGAGTGGCTGGTGGAGCTGCGTCTCAACGGCCCGCACCCGCGCCCCGTCGTCGCGCAGAAGCTCGGCATCACCATCGCCGCCCTCAAGCGCAACGACCTGGACAAGCCCCTGACCACCACCGAGATCAAAGAACTGCTGGAAAACCAGCCGGAATGGCTGCGCTCCGCACGCACCTCCCTGGCCGAGAACCGGGCAGCGGAAGCCGGTGAGACCTCTGAGGCGGACGCCACTGAAAACGAGTAACCGCAACGCGGGTCACAGTAGCGAACCCTGACCCCTGGGTATAGTCCAGGGAAACCCCTAGTTACTGTGACGAAGAACACCCATATGCTGGTCACATCCTCCCCACACCGGCGGAGACCCCCTGACAACCTAGGAGTAGACCAGTGAGCTCCACCACTTCTGCCTCGGCCTCCACCCGCGGAGCATCCGGTTCCGAATGGGCGTCGCCCGTCCATCGCCGCACCGTGTACCTCGTTCTCGCGGTCGTGGGCATTTCCATCCTCTTCGACGGTTACGACCTCGTCGTCTACGGCGCCGTGCTGTCCACCCTGCTGAATGACCCGAGCCACATCGGCCAGCTGTCCCCCGCCATGGCCGGCACCCTGGGCTCCTACGCCATGGTCGGCGTCATGATCGGCGCCCTGTCCGCCGGTGCCGTCGGCGACCGCCTCGGCCGCCGCAAAGTGATGCTCATCGCGATCGCCTGGTTCTCCATCGGCATGGCCTTGACCGCCATGGCCACCTCGATCTTCGCCTTCGGCCTGCTGCGCTTCCTCACCGGCCTGGGAGTCGGCATGATCGTCGCCACCGGCGGCGCCATCATCGCCGAGTTCGCCCCGCCGAACCGCCGCAACTTCTTCAACGCCATCGTCTACTCCGGCGTCCCCGCCGGCGGCGTGATGGCCTCGCTGTTCGCCATCTGGTTCGAGGACCTCATCGGCTGGCGCGGACTGTTCCTCATCGGCGCTTCCCCGCTGCTCTTCCTGCTGCCCTTGGCCTTCTTCGCCCTTCCGGAGTCGCCCCGCTGGCTGATGAGCCGCGGCCGCACCGCGGACGCCAAGGCCCTCGTCGCCAAGCACGGCCTGCCGGAAGCCCAGTTCCTCACCGAGCCCACCATCGCCGCCCCCACCGCCGACCGCACCCCGCTGCAGACTCCGGTGATCAAGGAAAAGACCGGCTTCGCCGCCATCTTCTCCCTCAAGTACCTGCCGGGCACCGTCCTGATCGGAGCGATGAGCTTCATCGGCCTGCTGTCGACCTACGGCCTGAACACCTGGCTCCCGGAAATCATGCAGTCCGCCGGCGCCACCGCCGACGACTCCCTGTACTCCCTGCTCGCCCTCAACGGCGGCGCCGTCGTCGGCGGCCTGCTGGCTTCCCGCGTGGCCGACAAGATCGGTGCCAAGGTCGTCATCACCTCGACCTTCGCCCTGGCCGCCGTCTGCCTGTTCGCCCTCCCGTTCATCGGTGCGATCACCCTGATGTACATCGCCATCGCCGGCGCCGGCATCGGCGTGCTGGGCACCCAGGTCCTGACCTACGGCCTGACCTCGAACTACTACGGCACCTCCTCCCGCGCCGCCGGCGTCGCCTGGTGCGCCGGCTTCGGCCGACTGGGCGGCATCTTCGGCCCGGCCATCGGCGGCCTGATCATCGCCGCCGGCTTCGGCCCGGCCAACGCGTTCTACCTCTTCGCCGGCGTCGCCGTCGTCGGCGCCATCTGCACCGCCCTGATCCCGCGCTCCCCGGCCGCCATCGACGCAGAAGCCGTCGAGGCCGCCCGCGCCGCCCAGGAGCAGGACGAGCCCGCCCTGTCCACGAGCAACCGCACCACGAACACCGCCAGCTAAACTCTTCGCGGCGCAGACCACGTGCCCGTCCTTCCCGATCGGGAAGGACGGGCACGTGGCTTTTCTCTCACCCTTGAGGCAGTCGGCCTCAGCCCCAGGCCTGCGCGAAGACGACCTCGCCGTCCACGGTGACGCGCACGGAGCACTCCTCGCCCAGCACCAAGGCGACCTCGGCGGCCCGGTCACCGGCGCGCAGGCGATAGACGAGCCTCTCGTTGGCCACGTCGACGACCTCCAGGTCCGCCGTGGCCCACCAGGGGTTGTTGCGCCGCAGCCACACGAACGCCGCGACAGTGTCGCGCAGGGCCATGCCCTCTTGGCCCGCGTCCAGCGGAGAGGCCGGCAGCGGCGGACGCAGCGCGTCGTCCGCGCCGAAACCCTCCCCCTTCGCGCCTTCGACGCCGCGTTCGTCGCCGGCGTAGATGCTCGGCAGCCCGGGCAGGGTCAGCACGACCGCGTGGGCGAGGGCTGACCCGGTCGCGCCGACGGCGGTGGCGATGCGGTCGACGTCGTGGTTGCCCACGAAGGTCTGCATGCGCGCCCGCGAAGAGAACTCCTGGTGCCGTCCCAGCGCGTGGGACAGCTCGAAGAAGTTCGCGTCTTTGATCGAGCTCCAGATTGCCTTCCACAGCTCGTATTGGGTCATCGTGTCCAGTTCGGAGCGCTGCGCGAAGTCGGCGTAGTCGCCGTGGATCATCTCTCCGAGGAAGACCGCGTCGGGGAAGCGCTCCCGGACCCGGGCGACGGCCGCCGCCCAGAATTCGGCGGGCACCGCGTAGGCCACGTCGAGCCGCCAGCCGGCGGCCCCGCGCTCCAGCCAGTGCTCCATGACGTCGACGACAAAGTCGAGCGTCGCGGGATCGTCGTGGTC
>CALZCR010000036.1 GCA_945631445.1 uncultured Corynebacterium sp.
CGCGTCGATGAACTTGCCGGGCCACTTGTAGATGTGTCCGCCCAGGATCGGGGCTAACACCGACGACATGCTCGGTGGCAGTATACGTTTATATATGAAGTAGCCCAGCGCCAGGCCCGGCATGGTGAAGACCACCCACATGTGGGTGGCCAGGTGGTAGAAGGCGTAGCCGAAGCCCTGGGTGACCGCGGCGTCCGACATCGAGGCCATGTCGCCTTGCGGCGGGTTATAGGAGTGGTGCAGCGGTTCGGCCGCGCCCCAGAACATCAGGGTCGCGCCCATGCCCGCGGCGAACAGCATGCCGAACCAGATGTGCAGCGGGTAGCGGGGCTTTTCGTCGTCGTCGCCCAACCGCAGGGTGCCGAACCGGGAGATGAAGATGGCGATCAGGAAGAGGAAGATCGCCGAGACTCCGCCGATGTAGAGCCAGGCGAGGTTGGTGTTCAACCCGTCGGCGACGGTGGCGAAGAAGTTCTGCGCGGATTCACCCGCCAGAATCGCCCCGACGACGAAGATGACGATGAACCCGACGGCCCCCAGTGTGATGGCGGGGTCCGATTGTAGGCCGAGGAAAGGCTTTTTGGGTTTTTGTTCGTACTCTTCCTTACTTCGGGGCTCCGAAGTAAGGGGTGGCGTCTCTGAGGACATGACGAGTTTCCTTATCTTTCGAGAAAAGAGAGAATACCCCCATGATTGCCAAGAGCGAACTAGTTTGCACCCCTACACCCCCGTTTTTGTCATCGACGGGGTGGCCTCGGGGTGGGGTTCGGGGTTAGAGCGCGTGGCAGGCTTGGGCGTCGGTGCTCTGGATCTCGGAGTCGGCGGGCACATAGGCCGGCGAATGGCGGGCCGGCGCACATGCTTTCGACGACAGCGGCGTAATCCGAGGCGCTGTTGAACTCTGCGGTGTGGCCGATCTCCTGTCCCAGCAGTTCGGGGAGGTCAATGGGCGGTGCGGCACACCCACACGGAGACTGCTTCGGCGGCGAGCACCGCCGGGCCGGCGAAACGCCCGGTCCGCCCGAGCGTCCAGAGCGGGGTCAAGCGGCGTAACGACGCCTTCGTCAACCGCGCACAGGGCCCTGGAGAGCAGGTCCACCGCGAGGCCGACGCCTCCCACCCCGACGTGACCGAACAGGACGGAGGTGCGCAGGTTGATGTCGAAGCGGTGCAGCGCGATGGCGATCAGCTGTGGGGTCAGTTGCGACAGGATCGCCGCGAAGATCTGTTGGCGCGGGCCGTCGTCAAGTTCTTCGATGGCGTCGGAGCAGACCTTGGCCACCATGCCGACCGAAGAATGATCGTCGGCACCACATCAGGCAGCGAACGGGCCAGTACAGTCAGGAACTGGGCGGCGGATGGTCCCGCCACGGAGGAGCGCGTCGGGGCGGCCGCCGCCAGCGACAGCGGGATGGGCAGGAGCGCCGACAGTACGGTGGCGAGAAAAACGGTAGCGAGCGTTTCGCCGACCAAGACGGCGGTCTCGCCCAGGGGCGGGAAATCCAGTGGGAACATCCGCCCGATGAAGTCCGCGGCGTTGCCCAGCGATCCGACGATCGCGGTGGGGCTGATGCCCCAAGGAGATCACGGACCAGATTACGCCGACCAGCAGCGCGGCGAGGCTCTTCAACGCCGCGGCTCGCACCCGGCGCGAATAAGTCATCAGCGCCCCCAGCGTCCTGACCACATGTTTTCCAGCACGCTCATCGGGCCGGCCAGGTTGAAGGACTGGAAGATCATGCCGATACCGCTGCGCAGGACATGCAGTCGTGGGCCCGTGGGGCCGTTGAGGTGGCGCAGCAGGGTGGATTTGCCGGCGCCGAAGTCTTTGGTGACCTGATCCAGTCGTGCCACGCTCATCTGCCCCACCTCGCTTCTCGCCTGGCCCCGCCCCCGTCGTGCGAATGCCGCACCGTACATTAGCAGGGGCCCCGGCGTTCTGCGCGAGTGGCATGTTCTCACCTAAACTCATGGTGCTGCGCGTCTTTTATTAAATTTTCTCCAGTGGTACTATTATTGACAACTTAGCCCGCTGCCCATTTCCATATCCCAAGGAGTCGCCCGTGGCACCCCTTCGCCGACCACAGCAGCACGAAAAAATTGCTGATCACCTGCGGAAAGAAATTCACGACGGCACATACGAACCCGGTGACACACTGCCGTCAGAGGCGGAGTTGTGTGCACAGTTCGATTCTTCGCGTGGTCCGGTTCGCCAAGCCATGTCTACCCTGCGTTCGGAGGGGTTGATCTCTTCCGGCCGCGGCCGCCGCTCGATCGTCTTGGAGTCCGGCGATAAAAACGCCGCCTCTTTCGAGACGGTCCTGTCCACCAGCCAGTGGCTGAAGAAGCTCGGTTACGAGCCCGGCCAGCGCACGGAGTGGATCACGCGCCGCCCCGCGGACGAGGAGATCGCAGAAAAGCTCGAGCTGGACAAGGACGACCCGATCGTGTCCGTGGAGCGGGTCCGCCTGGCCGACGGCAAGCCGTTCATGATCGAAAACGTCAACTTCCGCATCGAGGCCGGCGTCCACGTCCTCGGGTTCGACACCAGCACCGGCTCCATCCACGACCACCTGGCACGCCAAGGCGTCAAGTTCGACACCATCCGGCGGTCGCTCCGGCTGCGGGAGGCTTCGGAGGACGACGCCGAGAAGCTGGGGGTGGCCCCCGGCTCCCCGTTGCTGCAGACCCTGCTGCACGTCTACGACCACAACGGCGTGCCCGTGGAATTCGCGGATTACCGTTACCTCGGCGACGTGCTCAGCCTGGGCACCACCCACATCAACGGCACCTCCATCCCGTTCTGGGGATCGCTGGACATTTAGGCTCCCGCTTGTCCCCGGCGCCTGGGCAGGGCCTATGATTTGTCCATGCTGATCCGCCGGGTACTCCTCGCCTGCACCGTGGTGTTGGCCGTGGCGTTGCCGGCCTGCTCCGCGGGCTCCACCGCCACCCAGGTCGGCCGCGTCGACGAGGGCGTCGTCGTCGGCACCGTCGCCGCCCCGGCGTCCCTGGACTTCACCTCCACCGGCGGCGCCGCGATCCCGCAGGCGCTGATGGCCAACGTCTATGAGACGCTCGTGCGCATCGACGACGACGGCGAGATCGTCCCGCACCTGGCCACCGGGTGGGACGTCTCCGACGACAGGTTGACCTACACCTTCCACCTGCGCGAAGGCGTCACCTTTTCCAACGGCGAGCAGTTCACCGCCGAGACGGCCGCGTTTTCCATCGACTACGTGCAAAACGAGTGGACCAACGGGCTGAAATCGCAGATGGACCCGGTGGCGCAGGCCCGCGCCGTCGACACGCTGACCCTGGAGGTGACGTTGGCGCACCCCTCCAACGAATGGCTGTGGTCGATGGGCACGCTCACCGGGGCGATGATGACCCCGGCGGGCACCCAGAGCCTGGCGACCGACCCGATCGGCACCGGCCCGTACACCGTCGAGCGCTTCGCCGTGGGCGAGTCCGTCTCCTACTCCGCGCGCCCGGACTACTGGGGCGAGCCCGCGGACGGCGACGCCGCCATCCGGTACTTCTCCGACGCCGTCGGCTCCGTCAACGCGCTGCGTTCCGGAGACGTCGACGTGGTGTGGTCGCTGCAGGCCCCGGAGCTGCTGGACACTTTGCCAGAAGAGTTCGGCGTCGAAGTCGGCACCACCAACGGCGAATTGTTGCTGAGCATGAACAACGACGCCGCCCCCTTCGACGACGTCCGCGTGCGCCAGGCGGTGGCCTACGGCGTCGACCGCCAGGCCGTCAGCCAGGTCGTCTACGAAGGCTTGGCCACTGACACCGGCGGCGCCCCCGCGCCTCCCACCGACCCCTGGTTCACCGGCCGCGACTACTACCCCCACGACCCGGAGCGGGCCCGGCGGCTGCTGCGCGAGGCCGGGTATTCCGAGGACGACCGCCCGCAGGTGACCATGACCATCCCCTCGCTGCCCTACGCCGAGACCGCCGCCGAACTGCTGTTTTCCGAACTACGCCAGATCGGCTTCGACGTCTCGCTGGTCTCCTCGGAGTTTCCCGCCGTGTGGCTGGCTGACGTCATGGGCGCCGCCGACTACCAGATGTCGCTGATCGCCCACGTGGAGCCCCGCGACGTCCCGGTGCTCTTCGGCGACCCCGGCCACTACCTGCGCTTCGACTCCGAGCCGGTCCGGGAGGAACTCGCCCGCGCGGACTCCGGCGACGACCAGGTGGCCCACATGCGGCGCGCGGTGGACGAGATCATGGCCGAAGCCGGCGCATTAACGCTGCTCAACACCCCGAACATCGTGCTCACCGCGCCGGGCGTGACCGGGGTGGAGGCCAACGTGGTCACCGACGCCCTGCCCCTCGCGGAGATCGGGAGGAACGCATGATCCTTCGGCTCGTCGCACGGTTTTTAGGCTCCCTGGCGGTGGCCAGCGTCCTGATTTTCCTGCTGCTGCGCGCGATCCCCGGCGACCCGGCGCGCGTGGCGCTGGGAGTCACGGCCACGGATGAGGCGGTGGCGGAGTTGTCTGCGCAACTGGGCACGGACCGGCCGTTGGCGGTGCAGTACTTCGAGTGGGTCGGTGGTCTTCTCACGGGTGATTTCGGGACGTCGTTGGCGTCGCGGCAGGACATCACGCCGTTGGTGTGGGACCGGTTGCAGGTGTCGTTGCTCTTGTGTGGGACGGCGATGGCGCTGTCGCTGGTGGTGGCGGTGCCGTTGGGGGTGTGGGCGGCGCGTCGTGCCTACCGGGCGGACGGCGTGGCCATCAGCGCGTTCAGTCAGGTGGGGATGGCGGTGCCGAGTTTTTTGGCCGGGGTGTTGCTGGTCGCGGTGTTTTCCGTGCGGTGGGGGTGGCTGCCGGCCAACGGATGGGTGCCGCCGGGGGTGGACTTCGGTGAGTTCGTGCGGCGGTTGATTCTGCCGGTGGTGGCGTTGACGCTGGTGCAGGCGTCGATCATGACGAGGTATGTGCGCGGGGCGGTGCTCGAGGTGTTGGACACGAACTACATTCGCACGGCGCGGTCGATCGGCCAGTCGCGGGATGAGGCGTTGTGGCGGCACGGTCTGCGCAATGCGGCGTTGCCGGTGCTGACGGTGACCGGCGTGCAGTTGACGAGCTTGATCGTCGGGGCGGTGGTCGTCGAGCAGGTGTTCGTGTTGCCGGGATTGGGCTCGATGCTGCTGGACGCGGTGTCGAACCGTGACCTGACGACGGTGCAGACGATCGTGATGCTGCTGGTGGTGTTCACGTTGGCCGTGAATTTTGTGGTGGACCTGTTGTACCGGCTGGTGGATCCGCGGTTGCGGCGGCGCCAGGCGGAGCGGGAGACGCAGGACGACGCTGCGGCGGTGGTCGCATGAAACTGAAGGTCGGGGCCGTCATCGTCGGGGTGACGGTGGCGTTGGCGGCGGTGTCGTTGGTGTGGACGCCGCAGGATCCGTTGTTGGCGGTGCCGGCGGAGCGGCTCGCCGGGTCGTCGTGGGAGCATCCGTTGGGCACGGACCGGTTGGGGCGCGACGTGTTGTCGCGCATCATGGCGGGCGCGCAGATCACGATGCTGGTGGGGCTGGTGGCCGTGGGGATCGCGGCGGTCTTCGGCACTGCTTTGGGCGTGTGGGCAGGGATGCGCCGCGGGTGGCCGGAGACGTTGATCATGCGGGGGTCAGACATCTTGTTGGCGTTTCCGGCGTTGTTGTTGGCGATCGTGGCGGGGGCGGTGTTCGGGCCGTCGACGCTGACGTCCATGCTGGCGATCGGCGTGGCCGGGATCCCGGGGTTCGCGCGGGTGGCGCGGGCGGGGACGCTGCAGGTGATGACGCAGGACTATATCGCGGCGGCGCGGGTGTCGAAAGTGCCGGGGCCGGTGATCGCGTGGCGGCATGTGCTGCCGAACATCGGCGGCATGCTGGTGGTGCAGGCGACGGTGGCGTTCGCGTTGGCGATCCTGGCGGAGGCGGCCTTGTCGTTTTTGGGGCTGGGCACCGCTCCCCCGACGCCGTCGTGGGGTCGGATGTTGCAAGGCGCGCAGGCGTATCTGGGTTCGGCGCCGCAGTTGGCTCTGTGGCCGGGGCTGGCGATCGCGCTGACGGTGTTGGGGTTCAACTTGTTGGGCGACGGTCTGCGCGACGCCTTAGAACCGAAGCGGAGGCGTTGAGATGTTGGAGGTCACCGGGTTGAGCGTCGACGGGATCCTTGCCGACGTCTCTTTTAGCGTTGGTCCCGGCGAGCGGGTGGGCATCATCGGCGAGTCCGGTTCGGGCAAGTCGATGACCGCGTTGGCGGTGCTGGGGTTGTTGCCGGAGGGGATGCGCGCCACAGGGTCCGTGTCCTTGGACGGGCAGGAGACGCTGAACCTGCCGGACCGCAAGATGCGGGCGCTGCGCGGGTCGAAGGTCGCGATGGTGTTTCAGGAGCCGATGACCGCGCTGGATCCGATGATGACGGTGGGCCGGCAGGTCGGCGAGGCGTGCGGCGGGGACCGGGAGCGCGTCGAGAAGCTGTTTTTAGACGTCGGCCTGCCCGCGGAGAAGCAGCGCTCCTACCCGCACGAGCTGTCCGGCGGGCAGCGCCAACGGGTGCTCATCGCGTTGGCCATGGCCGGGGATCCGGACGTGCTCATCGCCGATGAGCCGACCACGGCGCTGGACGTGACCAGCCAGGACCAGGTGCTGGGGTTGCTGGAGCGTCTCGTCGCGGAACGCGGGATGTCGCTGGTGTTCATCAGCCACGACTTGGCGGTGATCGCGCGGATGTGCGCTCGCGTCGGGGTGATGCGCGACGGACGGGTCGTGGAGACCGGCCCCGTCGAGCAAGTGTTGACCCACCCGCGCCACGAGTACACCAAGGCGTTGGTCGCCGCCTCCCGGCCCGGTGCCCCGGCGCGGGTGACCGAAGTCGGCGAGCCGGTGATCCGGGTCGAGGACGTCAGCACCCGGGAGGCGTTGCGGGAGGTGTCGCTGACGGTGCGCCGCGGTGAACGTCTCGGGGTGGTGGGCGGTTCCGGCGCCGGCAAGACCACGTTGCTGCGGATCATCGCCGGCCTGCAGGAAGCCGATTCCGGGACCGTGCGTATCGACGCGGGCCTGCACGTCGTCTTCCAGGATCCGCAGTCTTCGCTCAATCCGCGGCTGCGGGTGGGCAAGGCGGTCGCGGAGGGCGGCGGTGACGCGGAGCGGGTGGCGCAGGCCCTGGCTGAGGTGGGGTTGCCGGCGGATTCCGCGCGTCGTTTTCCGGCGGAGTTTTCCGGCGGGCAGCGCCAGCGCATCTCGATCGCCCGGGCGGTGGCCGGCCGGCCGGAGATCCTGCTCGCCGACGAGCCGGTCTCCGCGCTGGACGTCTCCGTGCGCGCCCAGGTGCTGGGGGTGCTGGACGAGTTGGTGGAGGACTACGGGCTGACCCTGGTGTTCGTCTCCCACGATCTGTCGGTGGTGCGCCAGGTGTGTTCGACGGTGGCCGTGATGCACGAGGGTCGGATCGTGGAGCGCGGCGCGACCGAGGAGGTCTGGGCCCGTCCGCGCCACGAGTACACCAAGGCGTTGCTGGCGGGGGCGGTCACATGACCGTCGTCAGCGGCGCGGGGGCTGCGCACTATGCGCGCGCAAGTGGATAAGCGCAGGTCACAGGGTTCTCGAAAACTTGTTCGGGCGGATGTCCGGCCCATGCTTTAACGTAGTGGGCGTCACCGAACATGCGTGCCAAATCTGGGGGAAACAATGATCACGCTGCCCGCTTCCTTGACCGATACCGCCCTCGTGTCCACCCTGGCCGACTCCCACGAGGAGATGACCAGGAGCAAAGCCTTGTTTTTGCTCGCCCTCGCCGAATTTCACGCCCGCGGCCTCGCCCGCGCCCATGGGGCGCCCAGCACCGTGATCTGGTTGCTGCGCCACTGCGACGTCCGGGAATCCACCGCCTTTGAGTACTTGCGGGTGGGGACTCAGCTCAGCGGCTTTACGCTCGCCGCGCAGGCCTTTCTCGCCGGCCACCTGTCCTACTCAAAAATCCGGGTGCTGCTGCGCCACCTCACCACCGGCAACGAGGCCGAACTCGTGGCGCTGGCCGGGCAGATGACGCTGCGCGAACTCGAACAGGCGCTGGCCGGACAAGAGAACTCTGCCCCTGCCCCGCCGGCCGACCGGTTCCGGGTCATCGTCGACGACGAGACCGGGTGGGTGCGCTTCCACGGCGAACTCAACCCCGTGCTCGGCGCGGAGCTGCTCGCGGCTCTGAAGATCGCCGAACTGGCGAACCTGCGTGACCTCGCAGAGATCGATCCGGCGGTGCTTGACGACGCCGAGCGGCTCGACGCCGCCCTCGCCGAGGCGGAAAACTCTCCCGTGGAGGTCGAGGCCGTCGACGAAGCCACCGGAGCCGACCTCTCTGCCACCAATTTCGGGGTGCCCACCCGCAACGCCCTGCTCAGCGCCTTGACCGGCATGATCCAGATGACCCGGTCCCGGCCCACGAACAAGCTGCGCACGCCCGGCGCGCAGGTCAACCTCACCGTCACCGAGGACGGCCACGCCTACCTATCCTCCCAGCCCGCCGCCCCGGCGAGCGCGCTGGTGGGCGCGGTGCTGGACGGGGAGATCCGGGCGCACCTGCTGGACGAGAAGGGGGTGCACATCACGCTCGGACGCGGCCGCCGGCTGGTCAGCGACGGGCAAGTCAGGGCGCTGATGACCCGGTGGCACCACCAGTGCGCGATGCCCGGCTGCAACCACACCAGGTTCCTCGAGTTCCACCATCTCCACGAGTGGTCCGCCGGCGGGCCGACGGACCTGTGGAATCTGGTGCCGCTGTGTTCGGCGTGCCACGCCTTGGTCACGGTGGGGCGGGTGCGGGTGGAGATTGATCCGACGGACACCGCGCTGGTGCGGTTTCGGTTTCCCGGCGGGCACAGCTTCGTCTCCCGGAACCGGGGTGTGCCCATCCGGCTGGGCACGCATTTCGCCGCCGCCCACAGGGCGGCGGCGTGAGTTAGCTGGAGTAGAAACGCACCAGCAGCGACGGGTCCGCCAGGTGTTCTTCGTGGACCTCGAAGACGCTGGTCAAGCGGTCGAATTCGGAGGTTTCCTCATGCGATAGTCCCACGTGTTCGCGGGAATCA
>CALZCR010000037.1 GCA_945631445.1 uncultured Corynebacterium sp.
GATGGGATGCGTGCGCATGACGGAGCGGATCATGACCGCTGACCCGGCGGAGGAAGAACAGATCCGCGCGGCCGAGCAGTACGTCGCCGAGCGGGTCGCCGAAGTCGAGCAGCTGGTGCCGGTAGAAGAGGCGAAGACCTTCGTCGGCGTGGCCGGGACCTTCACCACCCTGGCGGCGCTCGCCCTCGGGTTGGAGACCTACGACAGAAGCGAAATCCACGGTTCGGAGCTGAAATTCGACGCCTTGCGGGTGATGACCTCCCGGCTCGTCGAAGCCACCTCCGCGCAGCGCGCCATGCACCCGGTCATCCACCCCGGCCGAGCCGACGTCATCGGTGGCGGCGGCGTCGTGGTCAACGGCATCATCGACCTGATCAAACGCACCAACAAAGAAGCCACGAGCTTCGTCATTTCCGAGCGAGACATCCTCGACGGCATTGTGGCGGGGCTGGCTGACGGCCTCCCGGCAGCCACAGAGTAGACTCTCTTCCAGCCGCCACGCGCGGCTCCTCGCCCCCATAGCCCAACCGGCAGAGGCAGTCGACTTAAAATCGATTCAGTCTGGGTTCGAATCCCAGTGGGGGCACCACTACCAGCATAAATAGTGCGGCCGGCAGTCAGAACCTGCCTTCAGCGTCCACCCAGTGCCCGCACAATAAATGAGGCGGGCAGAGTGGCAGGCATGCCCGGCCCACCGCGCTTGCGCCGGGTTCCCGGCGAATGACCTCCCTGGCGTCAGGCAACCGGTCTAAACTGGGGAAGTAACCAAAAATCATGGACATGGCGCAGGCTGGGGCACTTCCGTTCCGCTGTCAGGGTGGAGAAAAGCTGATGGACAACTTCAACACACAGGATTTTCTATGTTCCTCCGGGGCACCCACAGGTGGCACGCCTGATTCTCGTGCTCCCGGGTACGCTCAACCGCATCGCTCCAGTCCTGCTGCCTGTCCCTATGAGACAACCACATCGCCGTGGCCGGTCGTCTACGACGCCTAGGGGGAGGTGACCAGGTGTCCACTGTGATCCACGCCCACCAGCTCCGGAAGAAGTACGGGCAACACCTCGCCGTCGACGGCATTGACTTGAACGTGGAGCGCGGTTCCATTTATGGCCTCGTGGGCCCCAACGGCGCGGGCAAAACAACGATTCTGCGCATGCTCGTCGACGTCATCCGGCCCACCAGCGGTGATCTCACGGTGCTGGGGGAGGTCCCGCGTCAATCGAATTCCGCATTACGCCAGCGCATCGGATATCTCCCCGGAGAGTTGAAACTCACTGCACGCGTCACCGGCAAAGTACTTCTCCAGCAGTTGGGGAAGGTGAGCGGGCCGGTGGACGAGACCTTTGTGGCGACACTCGCCGAGCGCCTGGGCCTCGACTTGAGTCGCCCGGTGCACGCTCTGTCCAAAGGCAACAAACAGAAAATCGGGCTGGTCCAAGCCTTCATGCACCGCCCTGAGCTGCTCATTTTAGATGAACCCACCAGCGGCCTGGATCCCCTGATGCAGCGGGAGTTTCTGGCGCTGGTCCGGGAAGCCCAGTCGGAGGGACAAACGGTGCTGCTCAGTTCGCACATCCTGAGTGAGATCCAACATGCCGCCGATGAGGTGGCGGTGCTGACGGGCGGCAAGATCGTGGCGGACAACGACGTCTCCTCCCTGCGCCTGGCGAGCATCTCGCACCTACGCGCAACGCTCGCCGGCACGCTTGTCGATGACGTTCTCGCCTGCTTCACCCCGCTGTCTGACCTGCAAGACGTTCAGGTGACCTCCGCTCCGGGCGATCTGGTCCGGCTCACCGCCAGCGTGCAGGGCGATATTGACGCGGTGATCAAAGCCCTCGCCCAATTCCAGGTCCTGGCTCTGACCATCGAGGAACCCGACCTCGAAGAGTCCATCCTGAACCTCTACTCCTCCGAGGCGGCGAACCATGAGTAGCACACCGATTTTCATCCGCGGCGTCCTCGGCAGTTGGCGTGGGCTCCTGGCGTGGGCGGCGGCGATCGTGGCGGTGCTTTTGCTCTATCTTCCGCTGTATCCCTCCATGCAGACGCCCGAACTGAGCCAGATGATCAACAACCTGCCCTCCGAGCTCGTGCAGGCACTCGGTTATGAAGACATCACCTCCGGTGCGGGTTATACGCAAGCCACCTTCTTCGGCTTGATCGGGTTCATCCTCATCACCATCGCCGCAATCTCATGGGGATCGGCGGCCATCGCCGGCAACGAGGAATCCGGGCAGCTGGAGCTGACCCTGGCCCATGCCGTAGGGCGGGTCCAGTACGCGCTGGAATCCGCCGCCGCCCTGGTGGTTAAGGTCCTGCTGCTGGGGGTGGTCGCCTTTCTCGGCATCACCCTTCTCAATGGCCCGTCTGAGCTGGTCCTACAGGCCGATAACCTGCTCGCGGTCATTCTGGCGTGGACGGGCCTCGGGCTGACGGCCGGGACCGTAGCGTTGGCCGCGGGCGCTGTGACCGGCAAACGAGCATGGGCCGTCGGGGCGAGCTCCAGCGTCGTGGTTCTCGGCTATGCCTTTGACGCCCTGGGCGAGATGAACCCCGACATGGAATGGCTGCAACCATTTTCTCCGTACCACTGGGCATTCAGGAACGCTCCCCTGGCACAGGGCGTTGATTGGGGCGGATTGACGCTGTTGTGGGGATTGAGTTTTCTGCTCATCGGGGTCTCCGCGTGGGCCCTGGCTCGACGAGATATCACCGGTTAGCCATCACCACCAGGTAGCTGAGCTGACCACGGGGTCAGTCCGAGGCCGAATCCCGGTGAGGCGCCGTCCCCGGCGGCATCCTCGACCCGAAGGGATTGGCGGCGCGGAAACTGCACGGCGGACACAGCTCCGCGCCGTCACTGCGAAACCGCGCACGACACGACGAACACCGGGTGACGGGGACGGTCTCCAACGTCTGCAGCCCCGCGCCGCCGTCACTCCCCGCCACCGTGATCGCCTGCGCCGGACACAGGTCCACGCAGCGCTGATCCCCCTGGCACAGGGAGGCGTCGTGAAGCAGCGCCGTCGACGAGTCCGACACGTCGATCAGGGACAACGCGCCTGCCGGACACGCCTTGACGCACACCCCGCAGGCCGTGCAATCCCGCGCAATCAGCTCCACGCTGAGGCTGAGCTCGACGCCAAGCACCTGCAACGCCCGCTCCAACCGCTCGGCGTCGGGCAGGTCGACGTCGAGGGGAAGGGAAGTGTCACCGGACAAGCCCAACAACGCCCGCCGCGGCAACGGCGTCCGGTCGGCGGGAATTTCCTCGGCCGCACGCAACACGCGCCGGGCGGGCGCGGGGACGAGCCGATCGGGCAGGCTCTCCCGGAGAGCGTCGATGACCCTGGTCGATTCGTCGCAGACCACGGCGACGGTGGGCGCCCCGCAGGCCAGCACTTCCGGGATCCACTGATCCGGAAGCTTCGCGACGCAGCGGTCCAGGCGCAGGGGGACGTGGCTGCGTGGCGCCCGCACCGGGTCGAGGTGGTCGCAGACCAACACCACATCGGGTTCGGCGGCTGCCACCCACTGCAGCAAACGCCTGGTGGTCATCGTCCCGCGACCTGGCGGGCGGAGGCGATGAACCCGTCGGTCAGCCCGGGCAGCGCCTGGTAGATGCGCGTGCGGGCGTGTTCCCGCACCCCGGTGAGCACGGCGTCGGAAAAGCTGGTCAGGTGGTCGTCGAGGAAAACCCGTAGCCGGTCGCGGTGGTCCGTGCCGTCCGAGATGAGCGTGCACACCTCGGTGACGAAGGCGATTTCCAGTCCGATGTGGTCGTCGGGGGTGCGCACGTCGGGGGCCGCGAAGCCCAGCGCCTGGTAATGTTCTCGCACCTGCGCGGCCCGGCCGTCGTGGATCAGCCCGTCGGGGGAGTGGTACGGCGATTCGTAGGGCTGTGCCAGCGGGGCGGAGACCCCGGTGAACAGGTAGAGGTGGTCGCGGTCGAGCTCTGCGGGGGAATCAGTTCCCCCGTGCAACGAGGCCACCGCCTGGGCGGAGACCTCGTCTTCCAGGGGCCAGGCCGCGAGCATGCCGGGATCCTGCAGGCTGCTGCGCAGATGCTTGGTGGGCGGGGCCAGAAACAGCGGGGAGAGGACCATCCCCGCGACGGCGACCCGGTTGGCGAGTGCGGTGTTGAGCGTCATTAGATTCCGATCCTGTCGCTGCCGCCGTAGAAGATGAAGCGGCCGATGATGGCGCTGGCCGAGACCAGCAAATAACTGAGAGTGACCATGAGCAGTAGCCGGCGTTGTGCCGGCGTGCGCACGCCGGAGTCCGCTTCCGCCTTCGTGGCCGACTGCACCAAAAACACGCCCATGAGCCCGGCGCCGATGATGAGAAGGGCGACCCGGATGACGAACCAGGCCATCGGGAAGTCGAATTCGGTGGGGTTTACGCCTGCGGGGCGGCCGTAGTAGAAGACCAGCACCAGCAACTCGAGCGGCATCAGGATGACCACGGCCACGCCGATCCACTTCAAGGACGTCGTGATCAGTCCGGAGACCTCTTCTTCGGAGACGTGCTCGTCGCGGCGGTTGGCCGGCATGAGCCGGTTGAGCCACGGGGCGTCCGCCAAAAACGGGTAGGAGCAGAACGCGACGCCGATCGCCAGGGCGCCCGTGGACAGGGTGGTCAGGTAAAACTGCGCCGGCGTCGTCCAGTGGTTCCAGGCCGGGATGGTCGGCAGCATGTACAGGTTCGCCATGGACGCGACGAACACGACGCCGACCAGGGCCGTCAGGGAGGCCAGCACGACGCGGATCCGCTGCGTGAGCCAGCCCAGCCACTGGCAGGCCGCGAAGAGGAAGCCGAGGCCAGCGAAAATGACGCCGAGTATCACCTCTTGGCTCAGCGCGGAGTTCGACCAGCCGCGCAAAACGTTGAGGGCGTTGAAGGGGTTGCCGAGGTGGAAGGAGGCGGCCAGGAAACCGGCGACCATGATCGGGCCGATGGCGTAGAGCGCCGGGTCGGCGACGCGGTCGATCACCGCGGTGGAGTGCTTTTTCCTCCCCAGCACCTGGACGGCGCCCAGGACCAGGAAAGCCCCGACGGCCATCTGGCCGAAGACGGTGAACAGCGTCAACGGCCATTCGTGGGTGTTCAAGAGGGTCTCCTAGATTTCAGTGCGGTTGACGATGTCACCGTTGCCGGACTGCCACGGCTGGGCGTCGCGGTGCGGGGTGATGACGAGGTTGGGCTTGGTGATCGACGGATCCGGCAGCGGCGCGACGGCGTCGACGTCGCCGTACTTCTCCCGCAATTCACCGATCGGGCCCCAGTCCAGCGCCCGCGAGGGGCAAGCGGACACGCAGGCGGGGTCCAGTCCCTCCGAGCGGTAATCGCGGCACATGTCGCATTTGGTCATCATGCCCTGCTCCGCGTCGAACTGCGGCGCGGAGTAGGGGCAGGCCCACTCGCAGTAGCGGCAGCCGACGCACTTGTCCTGGTCGACCCAGACCACGCCGTCGTCGTCTTTGGTCATGGCGGTGGTGGGGCAGGCTTTGACGCATACGGGGTCCACGCAGTGGTTGCAGGCGATGGAGGTGTAGTACGTGAAGGTGTCGTTGGTGAAGGAACCGTCCGAGGCGAGGTTCCACGAGCCTCCGGAGTACTCCACCACGCGGCGGAAATTCACCCCGAGCGGGGTGTCATGCTTGTCGGTGCACGCAATCTGGCACGCTTTGCAACCGTTGCAGATCTCCTGGTTGAAGTAGAAGCCGAGCTTATCGTTTTCTGACATGAGGCGTCCTTATCTTGGGGAGGATCCGGCTCAGGCTTTTTCGACCTGGCAGATGGTGGTGTGCTGGGCGTTGCCCTTGGCGATGGGGGAGGGGTGCCAGCTGGTGAGGGTGTTGACGGAGGAACCTTCGTCGACGCCGTCTTTGTTGGGGTCGAACCAGGAGCCCTGCGGAATCGAGATCACGCCCGGCGCGATGCGCGGGGTGACCCGGGCGATGGAGCGGATTCGGCCGCGGTCGTTGTAGGCGTAGACCAGGTCGTCGTTGGCGATGCCGCGTTCGGCGGCGTCCATGGGGTTGAGCCACAGCACCTGCGGGTGGGCGTCGTCACGCAGCCAGTCGACGTTGGCGTAGGAAGAGTGCGTGCGGCCTTTGGTGTGGTGCCCGATGCACTGCAGGGGGTAGCGTTCGTCGCTGCGGGCGGCCAGGGCCCCTTCCCAGGTGTCGACCTGTTCGGGCAGGGCGGTGATCCGGTCGCCGGGGATCGCCGGGTCGAATTCCCACTCGTCGGCCATCTCGGCGAGTCGCTGGGAGTAGATCTCGATTTTTCCGGAGGGGGTCGGCAGCGGGTTGTTGTCCGGGTCCTCGCGAAACTCTGCGAGGGGGATGACCGGGTCGGCGGCGCGTTTCCACACGCCCATTTCCTTGAAGTCTTCATATTCCGGCAGGTCGGGGATTTCTTCCCGCGACTTGTCGAGGGTGTGTTTGACCCATTCTTCTTGGGTGCGGCCTTCGGTGAATTGCTCGCGGACGCCGAAGCGCTCCGCCAGGTCGGCGATGACGTCGTAGATCGGTCGGCAGTCGTAGAGCGGCGCGATCGCCGGCGAGGCCAGGATCGAGTACTCCATGCTGCCCGCGGAACCCTGCTGGATGACGTCCTCCTGCTCGGCGGTGGAGGCGTCCGGCAGGACGTAGTCGGCGTAGCGGGCGGAGGTGGTCATCTGGATGTCGGAGACCACGATCAGCTCTGCCTTGGATTCGTCCTGGAGCAGGTCGGTGGTGCGGTTGATGTCGCCGTGTTGGTTGGTCAGGGCGTTGCCGCCGTACTGCCAGATCATCTTGATCGGCACGTCCAGCTTGTCTTTGCCGCGGACGCCGTCGCGCAGCGCGGTCAACTCCGTGCCGCGGTCGACGGCGTCGGTCCAGCCGTTGACGGAGATGGCGGTCTCCACCGGGTTTTCATGTTGGGTGTTGAACGGGTAGACCATCGGCAGGGACGCGGAGGCCTCGCGGCCGCCGGTGCCGCCGCCGGGGACGCCGATCTGGCCGATCATGGCGGCGAGGGTGAAGATCGCCCGGGCCTGGTTTTCGCCGTTGGCGTGGCGCTGCGGACCCCAGCCCTGCGTGATGGCGCAGGGTTTTGCCAGGGCGATCTCGCGGGCCAGTTGCCGGATGCGGTCGGCGGGCACGCCGGTGAGCGAAGCGGCCCACTCCGGCGTCTTTTCGGTGCCGTCGGCGCCTTTACCTTCGACGTAGGAGCGGTAGGAGGAGTGCTCGGGCGCGCCTTCGGGCAGGTGCTCTTCGTCGAAGCCGACGCAGTAGGCGTCGAGGAACTCCTGGTCGTGCAGCTCTTCCGAGATCATGACGTGGGCCAGGCCGGCGACTAAGGCGGCGTCGGTGCCGGGGCGCAGGGCCACCCATTCGTCCCCGAGTCCCACGGAGGTCTCCGAGTAGCGGGGGTCGATGACGATGGTCTTGACGCCGTAATCCTGCTTGATTTTCTGGGTGACGAAGGTTTCCCCGCCGCCCGACATGCGGGTCTCGAGCGGATTATTCCCGAACATCACCTGCAGCCGGGCGTTTTTCACGTCGTCGAAGGAGTTCGACGGCGTCCATTCGCCGTAGTGGTAGGGGTAGGCACCGGCGATTTGGGCGGAGGAGTAGTCGCCGTAGTGGTTGAGGTATCCGCCGATGAGGTTCATGAAACGCGCGAAGGGCGTTTCGGCGGGTGGCCAGGAACGCACGACGGTGGCGCCGATGGTGCCGGTGCCGTAGTTGAGGTAGATCGACTCGTTTCCGTAGTCGCGCAGCAGCCGCTTCATCTTGTCGGCGATCTCGTCGAGCGCCTGCTCCCAGGAGATCTTCTCCCATTCCCCGGTGCCGCGCAGGGTGCCGGGCTTGCGCTTCAGCGGGGTCTTGAGTCGGTCGGGGTTGTAGATGCGGTGGCGGATGGAACGGCCACGCACGCAGGCGCGGATTTGCTGGGTGCCGATTTCGTCGTCGCCGGTGTCGTCGGGGAGCACGCGGGTGACCGCCCCGTCCTTGACCACGAGCCGCAGCGGGCAGCGGGATCCGCAGTTGACCGTGCACGCGGACCACACGATTTTTTCGCCGGAGGCGTCACTGGCGGTGGCCGCTTGGGCGGGGCCGACGCCGGGTTCACCGGAAAAGACGCCGGAACTGACCAAGGCGGTGGTCGCGCCGGTGGCGGCCGTCCATGCGAGGAAAGAACGTCTGTTGACGGTGAAGTCGCTCATGTGTCCAAACAACCTTTTGTCGAGGGGCGGCTGAATGCCTGGGACAATGATTTTAAGCAGTGATTGGTTTTGTCGCAAAGGTTAAATAGGGTGTACTTATTCATTTAAAACGGGCGTACGGTTTTTCCTCCGCGGCAAGCGTTCTGCGCCGTGCCCCTCAGGCTATGGCGCTGAGCTGCGGGTATACCTGTTTGTGGCGAGATTTACCGATAGTTCTTCCGGATGATGCGCGTCTGCTTTATAGGATCTGGCAACAGTACGTACGTCTGGTTTAGGGCAAACATCACATCATTTCGGGGCCGGAGCCTCCGTCAGACGCCCCATTCGCCAGATTTTCTCTCGGCCCTGTCCGCGTTCCCCACCCCTCGACCACTTCGAAAGTAGGCTTCGAAAGGGCTGTGTCGCGTCGTAGAAAACGGTCGCTGAATCCCCCCCCGCTCCTTCTGGCGGTCCACCCTTCCTGGCTTCCGGGCGGGAACAATCACGGCCTTACTGCCGTTGTACCTTTGTACGTGTACGACCCATAGAACTTCTCTGTGATCGCTCGTGGCCCTCATGGGCCATATGACTCATTTACGCATAAGGAAAGGAACCGAGGTTTTTATGAACAGCAACAACCCGGTGCTCACTCGAATCGTCGACGACGGCCACGGCCGCCAGGGCTACCAGGACCCCTACGCCGGTTACGGACAGCCGGGGGCGCCGGTGCAGAACGCGGACCGCCCCATGACGGTCGATGACGTGGTCACCAAGACCGGCATCACCCTGGGCGTGCTCGTGGCCTTCGCCCTGGTGACTTTCGGCGTGTCCGCGGTCAACCCGGGCCTGGCCATGCTG